>CAYYLA010000028.1:0-4576 GCA_964441785.1 uncultured Candidatus Cloacimonadota bacterium
GATATGGTTATCTCACATTCATAACTGCCGGAACTTAGGTCTTGTGAGTTTACATTCAGATTAATCTGATCAGATGACCCACCGGCAATGGTTCCACTTGCCTGATCAAGACTTAGCCAATTAATGGGTGTTGTTATCTCAACAGCTAGTTCGTCTTCAAGATAGCTACTATTATAAATAATTTCTAGAGCATCGGAAGCATCACTGTTTTGAATACCCACAGTACAGTTGTCATAAGTGCCCGATAGTGTTTGATATTGGAATTTGATTGTACCATCAGAACGGAGGATTGTCTGGAAAGTATAGGTTCCACTGGTATACGAACCATAATGTTCTACAGCATCAAATTGGATAACAACATACTCAGGTTGTATGAGATAATAAACGTGTCCACCACCATCAGATCCATCATAAGGATGGAGATCATCCCAGAATGGGAAAATTGCTGGTTTTGGACCGCTACTATAGGGAAGTGATTGATTTGACCATGCGTTTATATCGTCGCCAAATCCTATCCAACCATTAGGATTAATTCTGAATTGTGTATAACCATTTCCGTAGAATGGGAAAGTGAAACCGAAGTTTAATAAATCCGGGCCATAATCATTATGTTCAAAAACAATCTCTGTCCCTGTTGCTGATATCTCAATCCATTCATAATCAGGTCCATCTGCCTCATTACTGTCACGCCATTCATTACCATAGGTGTCCGGTCCACCACTGTCACGCAGATCCATTGCCAACATTTGCTGATCTATAAAATTAAGTGCAATAGAATAAGTGAGATCGCTTTCTCCAATATTGGATATATTAAATGAACCCTCTGTCGTTTGAATCGGAGCTAAAGCAAATTGGAATGATGTCTCATCAACATCACAGGTTGGTGGGTCGGGGATGTAAACAGATGCGAAGATGATATAATCTATCCAGGCACAATCACTATTATTATCCACGGAGCCGTCTTTCTCATAACTCCATTTAAAACTATGTTCTCCTGCAGAAACAGCATAGGAAACCTGACTCCAGCTAACAGAACCACTCCACTCCTCCTGTAAGACACCATCGATATAGAATCGTAGAAAATCATAGTCTAATTCCGAGGATACTTCTCTGTAAAAACTTATTTCCCCGGCACTGAGAACCTCGGCTGTCAGGTAAATTTCAGTGGATTGGCTATCATCGATATCACCTGATTTGATGCAATAAGAGCCCTCGTGTGGTGCAGTTGAGTTAATAGACCAATCAGCATCACCATCCATCATCCAGGGGTAGGATGTGAAATCACCTGTTTCAAAATCCTCGAGAATAAGACCTGCTGGTAGATGATAGGTATTGGCCTGCTGATAATCACCAGCAACGAGATCCGCAACAATTTCCAGAGGTGTGCCGATAGGTGTGTCTACATCTACTGTGACAGAGAATTGAGCAATTGCTTCTCCATCAATGGCAATTATCCCAATATTATCACTGGTACTGTTCAGGGTAAGATAACTACTTGATGTGTTTATGGATGCAAAAGCTTCCGGTGATGGTCTATGACCAGAATTACTACAGGTTATCTCAAGATAAGCTGTTTCACCGGGATCTAGTCTACCATTATTATCACCACCAATAGCATCATCAACATCTATATTATCCAAACTGAGATCAGGAGCATTAGCTGTTATCGAGAAGTATGAGACCCATTCATCACGGGCATCACCAGTTACTGTCAGGGTAAACATAATTTGATGCTGATCGGGTACATTACTATTGATATCAAAGGCAAAACAACCAGCTATTGACTCCGAAGTCTCTGCATTTATTGTTCCGATAGTTTCTGTCCCATCGGTTATATTTATGTAACTATCGCTTGATGTTAACTGAGCAACTGTATTGTAAGCGTTTTGATTTCCAACATTCTGGAGCATGATATCAAGAAGAATTGTTTCACCAAAATCAGCTTGTCCATTGCTATTCCCGGTTTCATCATCCAATACATGTTCCATGTGCACAACATAGGGTTGATCTGAAATGACCAGAATCTCACTCTGTTGTTGATTGCAATTGTGACCATTAGCATAAAGACTAATTGGATTTGTATCATTGATAATTTGATCAAAATCAATGACAATATCACCAGCATTATCCGCAACACCTCGCGCGATGATTTCATCATTCTGGATAAGTACAATCCTTGCTCCCGGAGCGTCTGTATCTATTGCAATTTGTGATGCTCCCACCGGAATACTAGGATTATGAGTAACATTGATATCCTGGGGAGTAGACGTCCAGATATCCAAACTTGGATCTCCAAATACTGTTACCTCATAGAAAGCCCAGCGGAAATACACATCTCCACTGCATTGTGATGCTCCATCAAATCGACTGTCTTCATGTGCTTTGGAAATATTAAAAATCGACCCAGTCACAAAAAATGGCATCAAAAAATTGTCGGTCGAGATATTGACTTCCTGAATCAGTACCGCCCGGGTTATACCAGCCATAACGAGTGTTACCAAGAAAAGCTACACAACCGTTACTGATGGTTGTAAACGCCTCCACAATACAGTCATCTCCATAATTTCCAGAGGAATTACGATTATCAAATGCAGCCGGATAACATCCCTGAGAATATACTATAAAAAATCCACGATCGGTACCATCTGAGGTTAAATTAAGATCGGTAACATTACTGGTGGAAAATTTCATGTTATAACTTGTACTTGAGTGTCCCAGATGATTAACAAGATTTGTTCCTGCATTGAAACTGTTCTTCAAATCACTCCATCCCCAGGTTTCATCGCGATCATAATGATAGGTGAAATTGAAGTTGGCTCCAAAACCGCTTGTTTCATAGCCATTATAGGTCCCACCATTTACAATCTCATCCTTATAATTCCCACCATAGGTAGGTTCATCATCAAGCTCTTCTCCCACCATTATCGCTTTTTCAATGTTATCTACAACGGGTTGACTTTGATACATGATCTGCTTATTGAGAGCTGCCGCAAATTCAGTATGACTATCAGCCGAAATCCGACCAACATAAACCTCAGCATAATAATCAGCTTCATCAGTCTCACCCCAGTAGCTATCATCGTCCGTATTCCAGTCCGGACCAGATCCTGTGCCAACTCTATCCAACCCGCCATAATAGAGATCAGAAGGAAGATCTTCGTCTGCATAACTTCCTGCCGGCAGATACATGCCACGATGTGGAATAGTCTCTACATCACCACCCAGCAGCACATACTCAGCACCCAGATTCTGGTAAGCGTAGATGATGAAGTTTCTGATTTTTTCAGCATTATCTTCACCGGTGTATTGACTGTAAATATCCTCTGTGGTCTTTAGTAAAACATTATAACCCTGCGTTTTCTTAAGATCAATAAAACTATCGAAATCATCGGCATATTCCGATTCTGTGATAATGATATAATCATTTTCGATGCTTCTACCTGTTGTCGTGGTTGGATAGAAAAAGAGCTGATCGCTAATGGAAATATCATCCTGCAGATCAGTAATTGTCTTGGAAAAACCGCGATAATTATTGTTGTAGGCTGCTTGTGAGGTTGGATCGGTGGTCGTTTCAATAGCTATTTCAAGGTTGGATAGATAAACCGCCTCTCCGGTAACTGGATTATACCGAACAGGGGAAAGGCAGATATGCCCGATACTTATACCACGATAATAACCGGTAGAAAATGATACAATATTTGATTCAGGATAAAAAGCATCCTGCTGATAAATCAACTGTTCCGGTTCTGTGAAAGCTATCTCACCCTCAAAACTCATTGGATAGGGTTGCTGCGAAGGTATCAGATCTATCTGTCCATCCAGGCTTTTGGCATTTTTATTATTGATGATAACATCCTTAATGGATTCACCTGGAGGTAGTATAATTGTCTTAAACACAAAAGGTAGATCTGGATATCCAGGTTTGGATATACTATGACTGTTTGTTATTTCAAGCTGGTTAAAAGAATCTCTAAATGATTCTTTGACTACAGGTTTTTCGAAGGTTAAAGTAAGATTTAAATTCTTTGCTGATAAAATACAGGTTAGACTAATTAATATAAACAATATGAATAATTTTGATTTCATAATACTCCCTTTGATGAAAATTATCCAAAAAAAGGAGGGGTGGATCAAAAGTGTCAATTCAAAAGATTGTTTTTTTACTGGTTATTATCCTCTGATTTTATTTCATCTTCTTTTAGGAATTCATTTAAAAGATCTTTTAACTCCTGACGAGAGATTACTGAGGTTGAAATACGTTCGTATGGTTCATCACCGACAATTTTTTCAAAACTGAGTTTAATCTTGTTGCTACATTTGTCTTCTTCTGCCAATAGTAAATGTCGCTGTTCCAGAATCGAAACCATAATAACACCACTTAGAATGATTATCCAGTTACTGTAGATCCAGAAGAAGAAAATTGGTATCGATGCCAGTACACCGAAGATTAATTCGATATTGGTAAAACTTGCTATATACCAGTTAAATAGGGATTTGAATACGATCCAGACAATTGCTGCTGATGCCGATCCTATAATGATTGATCGCTTACGGATTTTTATGTTTGGTATCAAAA
>CAYYLA010000028.1:4586-13958 GCA_964441785.1 uncultured Candidatus Cloacimonadota bacterium
CTGGAACTTTACTGGAAGAAAAACATATTCTGCAAAAAAATCCCAATGTAAAAATGATAAAAAGTAGGAAAAAAGGTTTTAAGTATAGTGAAGTGCACTGCAAAAATGGTAATTCTATGAAATTACTTACGATTGGTATCGAAGCAGCTGAGAAGAGAAGCAGGATCAACAAGCTACCAAAAATTGTCATACCCAGGAATTTAACAAAATTATGCAGATTGCTTTTTTTGCGGGATTCATGCACGTTGAGGATATTATCAAAAGAGCCATTAATAATCCTGAACAATGAGTACGAAGTGATAAGCAAAACGATAAAATTAAAAAGGTTGAAGGGAATTTTTTGCGACAGAATCCAGCCCACATACTCGCTTATCTGATCTGCTGATTTTGGTACAAAGATAGAGATCAGGATTTGCTTCAGCTGAGTCTCCATCTGAAAGAAGGGAAGCTCAGGAAGCAGAAAAAAGATGAATATCAGGAAGGGAATAAATCCCATTAATGTAACAAAAGTAAGAGCTGCAGATTCCTTGAAAATCGATTGTTTCGAAAAATATTCACCAAAATCCTTTACGAATCTGATGATTTTCTTATTCATAGCGCAACGCCTCAACAGGATCCAGTTTACTTGCCTTGATAGCTGGAGAAATCCCGAAAACTAATCCAATTCCTGCTGAAACAATTAATGAAATAATAATCATTTCACCACCAGCAACTAAAGGAAAGCCCAGATAACCTTCGACAAAATCAAGGATTGAAAGACCCGTGATAATTCCCAGAATACCTCCAATCGTAGTGACAAGAACCGTTTGAATAAGGAACTGCATGAAAATATCACCCCGTCGTGCACCAACAGCGATTCTGATGCCTATCTCTCTGGTTCGTTCCTGGATGGTTGCCAGCATGATATTCATGATAACGATACCACCAACCAGCAAAGATATTGCACTGATCATGAAAAAGATCACCCTGAAAACCTGCGAGTTCTTCTTCATTTCTTCGGCAGATTCCTGTGCTGATTCCACATTAAAAACAGGTTTACCTTTACGAATATTTAGCAGAATATTCTCCAGTTTCTGTCGCAAGGCCGGGGCTTCATCTACAGAAGGTGCTTTAAGTGTGATAGATTGGATAACATCCTGGTTGGTAAGCTTTTGCATCATGGTTGTGATTGGGATAAATGCCATCCGGTTGAGATGATCCAACGCATTCTCATTACCAAATCCATTGCCTTCCATAAAACGATGCTCCATTACACCAATTACCAGAAAACGTTTCTCATTCATTGTTAAATATTTACCAACAGGATCACGAGAACCAAATAATTCATCCTTTATTGTAGTACCAATGCAGATAACTTCATTAGAATTTCTAACATCGAAATCGGTAAGAAAACGGCCGTCTGAAACAGTCCACTCCTCTACCTTCTGATAATCTGGAAGTACGCCGTTAACTCTACTCCACCATTCCTTTTGACCAAAAGACATTTTGTACCAGTAGCGTTTTCTGGCTGTAAAGTATTCAGCTTCGGGAACCAAAGCTCGAACCTGCTCAAATTCTTTGTAGGTAAAATAATCTTTCTGCTGCTCTTTGTTCTCATATTGCCAATTGCGCCTGATGGTGATCTTGGCTAATCCACCCCGCTCCATCATCCATTCAAGTGTCTTCTGATTTATACCATTTACCAGAGCTAATACGACGATGATTGACATTGTACCCAACACGATTCCCAGAACAGTAACCAAACTCCTTACCTTGCGTGACCAAAAGTCGGAGAAACCAACTACTACACTCTCTCTAAGCGATATTGCCATTGTCTATCAACCCATCTACAATATTAACGACTTTATTGGCTCGTTTTGCAACAGCCTGATCATGTGTTACCATGATTATTGTATTACCCTCTTTATTAAGTTTATCAAAGATTGCCAGAATATCCCCACCTGACGTGGAATCGAGATTTCCTGTAGGTTCGTCTGCCAGAATAATTGCCGGCTCGTTAACCAACGCTCTGGCTATTGCCACACGCTGACGTTGACCTCCAGATAACTCAGATGGTTTGTGACGTAAACGATCACCCAAACCTACTCTGGAAAGTACCATCTCTGCCCTGCGGGAACGCTCTTTCGAACGTAGTCCGGCATACATCAACGGTAACTCAACATTTTTCCTGATATTGAGGTGTGGGAGTAGGTTGAAGGTTTGAAATACAAATCCAATCTGATTATTACGAATAGCTGCAAGTTTACCTTTCTTTAATGAACTGACTTTTTCTTTGTTTAATATATACTGACCTTCAGTGGCTGTGTCAAGACAACCAAGTATGTGCATCAGAGTTGATTTTCCAGATCCTGAAGGACCCATAATGGCAATAAAATCGCCCTTGTTAACCTCAAGACTTACACCTTTTAACGCACGTACTGTGTATTTGCCCATCTTGTAATCTTTCGTGATATTCTTTATCTCGATAACTTTTTCCATTGCATTTCCTTAATGTATTTTTACACTGACAATAAAGAAAAAATCTTCACTGTTTATTGTCAAAATAAATTTGCAGGTTGACGTTTTGGCAACGGCTGGATTTTTTAATGAAGAGAGGAGAATATGCAGTTGCTAAATATAGATAAAATAATAGATATAAAAGGTTCTAAATCAATACTCAACCGGATAATCATGCTGGTATCTTATTGTAAACATACTGTAAAAGTAAGCAATTGGAGTAGATGCAGTGATATTCTAACTATGGAGAGAAATCTCACCAGTCTTGGTTTTAAATTTTCTTTTAATGATAGAACCTGTACTATTACACCTCCAACTCAGTTAAAAAACAATCAGGAACTGTTTATCGAGGATTCTGCTACTGGTTTGCGATTTCTTCTGACAAGGCTGGCTTTCGAACCCCGGCTTCACACTGTTATCCGGATGAGTCCTCAACTTCAACAGCGTCCTCACTCCATTCTAATTGAGATACTCCGGGAGCTTGGAGCTTCAATAACAATTCTTGATAACGGATATGATATCCACGGCGTTGAGTTTGTCGGTGGATATGCAAGGATTAAGGGCGATGTAAGTAGTCAATATATCTCAGCTCTTCTGCTGTTGGCTGCCGGTAATACTTCCAGCTTCAGGTTGGATATGATAAGCAATCTTGTCTCATTTTCATATATTGAACTTACATTAGAAATTCTGAAACAATGTGGTGTTTTTATCGAGCATAGAGATAAAGGATTTTCAATAGATGGTAACCATAAGCTCAAGGTACCAGACTCTTTTGATGTTGAACCTGATGCTTCTTCAGCCGCTTTCTGGTTAGCTGCCGGAGCAATTAATCTTGGTAAAATCAAGATTGTTGGATTGCATCACAAATCAATTCAACCAGATGCAGTCTTATTAAAGATTCTCAGAGATCTGGGTGCTTCAGTACGGTTTGAGGGGGATTATGTTGTCGTCCAAAATAAAACGCTACTGGGTGGAAAATTTGATTTATCCAATAATCCTGATCTGGTTCCTATGCTGTCTATTTTGGGTCTGTTTTGTGATAAACCCTTAATACTAAATGGAATAGCTCATCTTCGCTATAAGGAGTCAAATCGACTCGATCGGCTTGCTGAAGAACTTAAAAAGTGTGGTGCAGATATCAATTCTACGGAGAATGCTTTATCTATCCAACCTTTGAAAAAAACTGTTCCAGAGGTAACACTAAATACCTGCTCCGATCACAGGATGGTTATGGCTTATACATTGCTTAAAATGGTCTATCCTCAGATCTTGCTTTCCGAAAATGAATCAGTAAAAAAATCCTATCCAGAGTTCTTTGATGACATTGGTAATCACTGATTCTTTAACGTTGTTAAAAAAGCAAGGTGCTATGTTGGAATACAGCGGTTGTATTATTGCTTGACATTAAAATAATATTATTGGATAAAAAGGATTATGAATATTAATAAAATAGTAGTTTTAGGCGGAGGTTTCTCCGAAGAGAAGGATGTGTCTCGCGTTAGCGCAGAGAAAATTGTCGAAGCATTTTCACAATGCATATCCCACGTTACACTTCTTGACCCAGCGAATTTTGCCAGCTGGAGCGATCTTATTGAGCAAATTAAAGTAGTCAATCCCGATATCTGTTTCATAGGATTACACGGCGGTGAGGGAGAGGATGGTCGTATTCAGTCACTCCTGGAGTTGCACGGAATACCATTTACCGGTTCCGATTTTAAGTCCTGTTGCCTTGCTATGGATAAGGAAGTCTCAGGAATATTGGCACAATCTGCTGGTAGCCTTGTCCCTGATCGGATCATTCTGGAAGGTGTACCTGGTCAGACTGCTGAGATTTTGAAAACCCTGGGATTGCCGCTGGTCGTTAAACCAAACAACTCAGGATCATCAATGGGGATATCTATTGTTCGTAACGAAGAAGATTGTCAATCAGCTTTGCTGGAAGCATTCAAATATAGTAAACGTGTTATCTGCGAAAGGTTTGTAGATGGTCGCGAGTTAACGGTGACAATTCTTGATAACAAGCCGTTACCGGTTGTTGAGATAAAACCCAATAATGGTTGGTATGATTATGCAAACAAATATACAAAGGGTAACACCATTTATCAAGTACCTGCTCAAATTACAGAAGTGGATACAATCTCTGTTCAAAAGCAGGCTTTGTCCATTTTCCGATTGATGGGATGTGAGGGCTACGGTCGGGTTGATTTTCGCTTTGATGGTGACGATTTCTATTTCCTCGAAGTTAACACATTACCCGGTATGACACCTTTGAGCTTAACACCAATGGCTGCTGGAAAAGCTGGTTATAGTTTCTCACAACTATTGATGAAGATTGTAGAAATAGCCTTATCAAGAAAGAAGTAGCTATAAAGATATTTAATAAGGAGTACCTATGAAAAAATGTGTAATATTTATTGTTGTTTTAGCCCTATTTACGGTTCTTTCTGCAGAGAACGTACTGTTGGAAATTACCCCTGGAAACATGATTTATAATTATTTTTATCCCGCTTACATTAATCCAGATAATCCAGCTATGCAACCACTATTGTTTCAGGTGATGGCTTTGGAAACAGAGGGAGAGGTGGTGCAGGATTATCAAGTAAAATTAAGTCTGCAATGGCGAGATGTTATGCTCTTTGATGATCTTTTGGTTGAACCCAAAGAGGGATCACCTTACGAGGTTCTGCCAGCCAATGGACAGCTGGTTATTACCAGTCAGCAACTGATTGTGTCAGAAGAGTCCCAATATTTTTCATCAATCAATGGTATTGATTTTGATGATATTGTGGAGAGTAATCAGGAATTTCAGGATCTGGTTCTTCAACTTGGTTATTTTCCTGATGGCGATTATGTGGTAACGGTGCAGATGTTTACCGGATCACAACCATTGTCAAATCCTGCAACATTTACATTTACTATTATTGCACCAACAGCAATAACCCTTATATCTCCCGGTAATCCTATCGGTTTAGGTCCAGCAGTTATCTCCGATGGATTCCCCTATTTTGTCTGGTTCTCTAATCTTAATGATTTTAAATTCATCCTTTATGAACTTCAGGGTGGTGAAGAGAATGATGAAGAGATTGAGGCTCAAAGTGAGATAATTTACGAAGCAGAGATTGATAATGCTCTGGTCTTTTCATATCCATCTTTTGCTCCAATGTTGGATGAACGACAACTCTATGCCTGGCAGATTAAAGCCCGGGTTACTTCACCTCTGGCTGATGAAAATGAAGTGCTAAGCAGTAATATCTATCTCTTTTCTATTTCCTCTGATGAAGAGGTTAATCAGAATAATCAGATTCTGATTAATTTCTTGCAACAATTGCAGATAGAAGGAATGGATGAGGTTATTGCTCTGCTGGAAGCTGGTTATAATTTTGAAGATATAAACTGGCACGGAAACACAATGGGAATCGATGGCTTAAATGAGTTTCTCCAACAGGTTCTTAATGGTGAAGTTCAGATTAAAAGCATGTCGATAGAATAGGAGATAACATGAAAAAAATATATATAATTTTGTTGATTGTTGCATTTGTGTTCCCATTAATTGCCAAAGAATCCAGTGTTGCATTGGCGTTGAAGGTAAATGGAGATGTTGAACTGAATCGTGCTGAAAATACATCGTTTCTCTCTCTTGGACAGCAATTGTTTAATAATGATATAATCACCACAGGTGAGGATTCATTTACAGCTATCAAATTCATTGATGGTAGCTCTCTCCTGAAATTATTCCCGCAATCCGTTCTGGTTATTGATAGCGAGAAAAAGGATAAGAAACTTAATAAAAAGAATAAACTGAATCTGGGTGAATTATGGTCAAAAGTGACGCGAAATACGGGTGCTTATGAGTTAGAAACTCCAACAACAGTTGTGTCTGTAAAGGGAACAGAATTTATAGTTTCGGTTAATGATAAGGGTCATACCTATCTATATACATTGGAAGGAAAGGTGAATATTCGTAACAAGGCTGATGGTAATAGTGAGGATATAGAGGCTGGTTACAAAGCTTTTTCCAGTGGAAACGGTGAGATTATTGTCTCTGAATATGATCCTGAGGAATTACCTGTTGATGATACAGAAAGTGATACGATGGAGATTCATCTTAGAAATGATGAAGGTGATGAAAAAACCATCCGTATAGAACTTGAGTGAGGTGAATTATGAAGAGATTTATTATTTTGCTTTTGATCTTTTTATTTACTGTAACCGGTTTATATTCTATTGCTTTAGAACACCATCAACAATTGGAATATGACTGTGATAATGATGAAATAACGGTCAATGTTACGGGTATGCCGGAAGATAATACCGATGTGTTTATCGTTTACAAATCTGCTGCGGATCGTACCTTCAAAAATGTGGAGATGAAACAGGAAGGTGCTTTGTCAGATACCTATGTTGTTTCCTGTAGTGAGTTGGAAGTAACAGGTCAGATTCACTATTATTTCGAACTGAGAAATCAGAATGGTGCAGTTGCAACATTACCAACTACAAATCCCGATATAAATCCTTTTCTCAGTAGTCTAATTACTGATGAAGAGACTTCGGAAGAATTTATTCTGCTTTCTCCAGATGATGATTACAAATCAGGTGATTTGATTATTGCAGTATCGTTGTTTAATATTGCTGAACGCATTAATATAGAAAGTGTAAAGGTCCTGGATAATGGAAAGAATGTTACCAGTAGTGCTGAAATTTCATCCAATATGGTTGTCTATGAGATAGAAGACCCGGATGATATCCACGTTGTCGAAATTGTCGTTAAGGATGGAAAAGGTGGTAAAATAGTCTCTCCTGATTGGAGTTTTGGTTCGAAATCTGTTACCACGGATTTTACCTATTCAGGTGATGTAACATTGCGCACAAAACATTATTCCGAGACCTATGAATCTGATGATGAAGAGGAGGATGATTCTGATTCAAGGACGGATCTGACCCTGAATTTCAAAGGTAAATATAAGCGATTGGATATTAAGAGCAGATTATTCCTCTCAAGCTTGGACGAGAGTGATACGCAGGCTGTTAACAGATATAAGATTCAGATGATGGTTCCGCATTTCAGGTTGATTGGCGGCGATCATACTCCTAATCATAACACCCTGATTACCCAGGGAAAGAATATCAGAGGTGTCCACGGGAAGCTCTTTTTCCCGGGTTTCGCTTTCTATACCTCCTTTGGTAACAGTAAACGCAAGGTTGATGGAGAGAAAGAAGAAGATGGTCCTGCATCAAATTATACTACCTATTCAGCTGGTACTTTCAGACGCTCGGCTTTGATGTTTAGAACCGAGTTTGGTAGTATTAAAAACTTCATGGTTGGATTGAATTTTACCAAATCTAAGGATGATAAAGGCTCGCTTAATAAAAAATATTATCTTAGTACTGTTGATAGTTCTCATGTATCCCAACCTAAAGATAATATCGTTCTTGGCGCAGATACGCGTTTGGCTTTGATGAATCAAAAACTGGTCTGGGGTAATGAATTCGCCCTGAGTTTTTATAATGACGATATTATCGATGGTACAATCTCCAAGGATTCGCTGGAAGCTGAATTTGATACTGATATCCCCTTTGATCCTGAGGATTTTGAAAGCATTTTTATAATCAATAAAAATGTTGAACCAATTATTCCCACACTTTCAAGTATGGCTTATAAAACCTACCTGAAATTTGTTCATAAGAATAATCTTCTCAATATCTCCTATCGGGGTGTTGGCGCATCCTATAGAGCGTTGTCTGCGAATTATCTTGGACAGGATACACGTACATTGTCTATTTTTGATAATCTCAATCTGTTGCAGAATAGATTGAATATTAGTTTCGGTTATAATTATATTTCCGATAATCTCTATGATGAAAAAGAGGAAACCACCAGCTCCAACAATATCTTTACTCAGATTTATTATCGACCTGTTGATCTCCCTTTTTTAGGATTCTCTTATAATGGGTTCAATGCAAAAAATTCTTATGAAACTGAGATTGATGCCGACTCATTGCTCTTTGACAGAGCAATTGATCTTCAATCCAACAACTTTAACATCTATACTGGCTACGAAATTAAGCAGCTGGTTAATGTACCAACCACTGTTAATTTAAGCTTTGGTCAGGCTACCTACAAGGATGAAGAGCATAATATGTTTGATTACAGCAAAAAGACCTTTGGCTTCAGTGCCAGCTCACGATTCCAGGAGATTCCTCTGAAAACAGTTGTCAGCTATACCTATGCAAAAAATGAGAATGAAATCGCAGATGAATTGTTGTCAAAAGAGTCAGAAGAAGCAGTTGAACATGTTTATAATTCTATTGCATTAAGAGCATTAATGAAGTTTATGGAGGATAAGGTTAAACCATATTTTAATATGCGATTTACCTCAGAATCAGGTGAATATTCCAGCAGTGGAATCCATCTCAATCTTGGTTCAACCTATAAGATTATGAAGGATCTTATCCTGTCTGGCGAAACCGCATTTAAACAGCGTTCATTTGATGATGACGATCTGGCGGATTATTCCGGTTTTACGCTAAAATTCAAATTGAAGTATGCCTTTTAAGATGTTAGGATAGATAATGAAAATTTTACGTATTTTATTTATTCCCTTATTGATTGTTATTGGATTACAATTGGTATTCACCAGTTCATTCTGGGAGAAATTTGAACATAGCATTCAGGATATCTTCTTTCTGATTCGGGGTGAACAGGTTATATCTGATGATATTGTGATTATTGATATCGGTGATGATACCTTCAGCTCATTGGATGAACAATGGCCTTTCCCACGTGATTATTATGTCAGGATGATTGAAAATCTTGAAAAAGCTGGTATAAAACAGATTGTATTCGATATCGAATTTACAGAACAATCAGATATCACC
>CAYYLA010000028.1:13976-15244 GCA_964441785.1 uncultured Candidatus Cloacimonadota bacterium
GATAATGCTCTGGCAGAGGTTGCCGCCAGGTATGATAACATAATCTTTGCAGGGAAGTTAATTCGAGATGTTACCGATGATTTTAAGCGAGAACAGGTGCTGCCACCCATTGCAAGTCTTCAACGAATTGGTGCAACATGGGGTACAGTAAATATTTCCCTCGATAAGGACGGTTTTGTGCGACGATATCAACTGATTCAGAACCTTCATTCTGGTCAGATATATTCGGTAGGTGTTCTTTCCGTTGCAACATTGCATGGTAATGATAACTGGAGACGAGAAGTTTCAGATGGATTTAACCGGTTCTCAATTCGTGGAAAACAGATTCCAAAGGTTACATCCAGTACCACGCTTATAAATTTCTATGGCCCCGATCATACCTTTAAATATTACGATTTTGCCGATGTAATTGATGATCAAACCTTTGATTTACCTCATGGTTATGATCTTGATAGCTTCGAACTCTATCTGCGAGAAGGCAATTTTAAGGATAAAATTGCTCTCATTGGCGTCTCAGCTGAGGAGTTCCATGATTCCCATAATACCCCATTTTCTACCAGAAATCGAAAACTTACTCCCGGTGTTGAGATCCATGCTAATTTCATCGAAATGGTTCTGGCCGATGATTATCTTTATCAATTAGAAGGTTGGAAGTACCTGATTATCTTCACGTTGATGGCATTTTTCCTCTATCTGCTTAATCTTTGGGTTAAACCATCAAGAACTATTTTTCTTAATCTTCTTTTGATTGGATTATGTGTCTTTTTAACTTATTACTTCTTCGCTTTCAGAAATCTTATGATGCCTGTGTTGGAAATTCCATTATTGATAATTGTACTCTATATTGTTGGCCTAGTTTTCCAATATGTTAAAACCCTGCAGGAACGCAAATTTATCAAACAGGCATTTACTCAGTATATGTCTTCTGAATTGGTTGAACAATTGATTAAAGATCCAAAAAATCTGGCTTATGGTGGTTCGCAGAAAGAGATATCTGTTTTATTTGCTGATATTCGTTCTTTCACACCCTATACCGAAAGTCACTCACCTAAAGAAACTGTGACGATTCTCAAGGAGTATCTAACAGCGATGGTTGATGTTATACAACGAAATAAGGGCACCTTGGATAAATTTGTCAAGCCGCACCCATATTACCCACGCCCACGATAACAACCTTTTTTATATCCTGCTTGCCTAATACACTGTGCAGCTGTTCAATAAGCGCATCAATCGGATAACCGCCTCTTTTATTTCCGGTGATACCAAAC
>CAYYLA010000028.1:15254-16411 GCA_964441785.1 uncultured Candidatus Cloacimonadota bacterium
GTTATCCAACGGAATAAGGGCACCCTGGATAAATTTGTCGGTGATGCAGTGATTGCAATATTTGGTTCTCCCGTTGAGTTGGATAATCACGCTTACTGGGCCTGTAAAGCAGCTATCGAAATGCGTGAAACCTTCGAGGTTCTGCAGAAGAAATGGCACAAAGATCGTAAGGATTCCTTTGATATAGGTATTGGTGTAAACAGCGGTATCGCAACGGTTGGTAATCTGGGATCTGAACAGATTTTTGATTATACAGCCATTGGCGATACTATGAATATTGGTGCTCGTATCGAAAATCTTAATAAGGAATACCCTACCGATAACAAAATTCTTGTCAGCCAATCAACCTATAAATTAATTGAAAATCAATTTGAGGCTGATTACATTGACGATGTGTTGCTCAAAGGAAAATCCGAATTGATCGGTGTTTATAACTTGAAGAGGAAAATTGAAAACAGTGATAAAATTAATGAAGTGGAGGACGTGTGAAAGAAAAAAGTAGAATCATGAGTACTAAGGATATCGAACGAACCATGAAACGCATGGCTTATGAAGTTATTGAGCATAATAATGGATTGGAAAATGTCTGTCTGGTTGGAATTAAAAGCAGGGGTGTTCCGATGGCAGAAAGGATTGCAAAATATATCAAGGAATATGAAGGCGTTGAAGTTCCTGTTGGTGTATTGGATATCTCACTTTATAGAGATGATTTATCTCTTATTGCGGATCAACCGATTATTAACGCTACTGATATCAAATTTGATGTGAAAGAGAAAATTATTATCCTGATCGATGATGTTCTCTATACCGGAAGAACTGTAAGAGCAGCGATTGCCGGGATCTTAAGCTTTGGCAGACCATCCTGTATTCAACTGGCTGTTCTCATTGATCGCGGTCACCATGAAATGCCTGTGAAAGCAGATTTCCTCGGTCGTATGGTTCCAACTGCTTCTGACGAAATCATTAAGGTCTCTTTTGTTGATACAGACCCCGAAGAAAATGTAAAAGTAATGGTAAAATAGATTGTTAAAAATCCTTGAAAAAGCGGAGCTTATATAGCCCCGCTTTTTTGCTGTAAATTTTTATTCTTCGTGTCTTTTTGTGCCTTGGCCTGCTTGCCTTGTCGTAGTTCTAACATAGACAGGTCCCACCTTAGT
>CAYYLA010000029.1:0-5098 GCA_964441785.1 uncultured Candidatus Cloacimonadota bacterium
CTAAACGGATTGATGATTATGATATGTTCTTCTTCAACACCACCACCTTTACAGATCTCTTCTATTCTGTTATTTACTTGCGAATGTTGCATACCTGTCATAGCTGTTGTATCATTATCAAGGATCACAATAACAACATTAGATTTCTTTAATACAGCATCAAGTAAGCCTGTGATACCGGAATGTCCAAAAGTAGAATCACCAATAGTAGCAATTGCAGGGAATAATCCAGCCTCAGCAGCTCCTGTAGCCATTGATACGGAAGCACCCATACAAACACAGGTATTTATCGCCTGATGTGGTGGTAAGAATCCCAGAGTATAGCATCCGATATCGGAGAACACATGACCTTGTCCATATTGAGTTGTAACTGCTTTGATCGCTTTATAAGAATCAATATGAGGACATCCAACACACAGGGCTGGAGGACGACCGGCCAGCATTTCTGGAGCATCAACAGAATCGAGTTCTGCCATACCAAGACCTTTTCTTACGATAGCGGGAGTAAGTTCACCATCGCGTGGAATTGTTCCATCCAAACGACCTTTTATATTGTATTTTGATCCGGTAAAGCCGCGTAACATTTCTTCTACGATTGGCATACCTTCTTCTAATACTATAACTTCTTTACATTCGTTCAAGATTTTCTCAATCTGTTTTCTTGGTAGTGGATATTGTGAGATTTTCAGAACAGGATGAGGAATTGTATCATCGAAATTCTCCATAAGATAATTAAAAGCTAAACCGCAAGCAATGATACCAACTGATTTATCTTCAGCATCCAGATATTTATTAAATGGTGAATTTTCTGATTCTTTAACAAGATCTTCCTGAATAGAGAGAAGTTTTTTATAATTTCTACGTGCAAAAGCCGGAAGTAACATAAACTGATTTGGATTTTCCGGTAAATGGAGTTCATTTTGATCAATGACTTCACCGCGTTCAACCCCGGCTCTGGAGTGAGATAAGCGAGTGGTAAGCCTCATTAAAACAGGCCAATTGTATTTTTCTGATAAATCAAACGCAACCTTAGACATATCGTATGCTTCCTGTTGGTTTGATGGTTCCATCGCTGGCATCAAGGCAAATTTTGCATAATAGCGTGAATCCTGTTCGTTCTGAGAAGAGTGCATGGACGGATCATCGGCAACAGCCACCATAATCCCACCATTAGCACCTGTTAAAGCTGAATTCATATAGGCATCAGCAGCAACATTAAGCCCAACGTGTTTCATTGTTACAATTGTTCTTTTTCCTGCATAAGACATACCAAGAGCTTGCTCCATGGCTGTTTTCTCATTGGCAGACCAATCAAAGTGCAAATTTCTATCTTTTGCATCTTGATTTCGTTGAATATACTCAACAATTTCTGTTGAAGGTGTTCCCGGATAGCCAAAAGCTCCGGATAATCCAGCGTCAAGAACACCCTGTGCAACTGCTTCATCACCTAATAGAAGTAGTTTTTTCATGGTTTTCTCCTTTGCTTTTTTTTGATATTTGTTACAAAATTTATTAAACCCACGTTTTCTTACAAGCTTTTTGTTTGACACAATGCAACTTCTCTTAAAACTTGCTAATTGGTATTTTTTTTAATATGAGATTATACGGACTGGTTAATGAAGAGAGAAAAATTTTTAGATAAGTTCATCCTTTTTATCACCGAGGAGAAATTGATCCAAAGGAATGATCGTGTTCTGGTTGGATTCTCCGGTGGTGCAGACTCAACAGCACTTATACAGGCATTATGGCATCTAAGATCAACAATGAAGTTTACCCTTCTTGCAACACACGTAAACTATAACATGAGAGATGAAGACTCAAAAGCTGATGAAGATTTTGTAAAACGTTTCTGTTTTGACAGAAATATCTCCCTGGTGTTACATAATGTTGAAATCCAAAAAGAAACCGGCATAGAAAACAGAGCTAGAGAAATCAGATTTGATTTTTTCAAAACTCTGGCAAAACAGTACAAGGCTAACAAAATTGCCCTTGGACATCATAAGGGCGATCAGGCCGAGACGCTTTTATTCAGATTAATTCGTGGGACTGGTTATACCGGGTTAAAAGGGATAACACCCAAATCCCAGAAGATTATCCATCCTCTTCTTCCATTTGATAGAAAAGAGATAACAGATTTTCTTGAAGCTGAAGGTTTATCTTGGCGCATTGATGCATCCAATGAAGATCTCTCCTTTACACGCAACAAAATCAGGCATCAATTAATTCCCTGGATAGAAGAAAATCTCAATGCTGGTGTTCAGGAAAAGCTATATCAGGCATCCAAGATTTTTTCCGAAACTGATCTGATCTTAACAGAACTGGCCAGAAGACGTGTTTTCAAAGCTAGATTAAAACACGAGGAGTTTGAACATACCTACGATTTGAAGACATTATTTAACTCTCGTTCTGCTCTTAGATACTATATTTATCGTGAGATCTATGCTGCAATATCCGGTTCTAAAATGGATTTCTATCATAAACATTTCGAAGAGATAGAGGATCTTGTTCGTAGCAACGGCTCTAAACAACTAGATTTACCCGGAGATATAGTCGTCTTTAAAGAGTATTCCAGAATCCTATTCATGCATCATGATGAGATTCCCGATGTAGATTTAAATAACTCAAGGGTATTAACAAGTATAAGACACCGTGTTGCCTTCGAAAATTTCAGGATAAGCTTGAAAAAATTAAAGAAAATTGAATCCAGAAAAAACATATTTGAAGATAAATTTACTACCTACATTGATCTGGATAAAATTGAAATGCCTCTGATTTTCCGGCATCGACAACCGGGAGATCGCTTTGTTCCTCTGGGTATGGAAAATCAGAAAAAGCTTAAAGATTTTTTGATTGACGAAAAAGTCTCTAAATTAGACAGAGATAGACTCTTAATAGTCAGTGATAAAGATAAGATTATTTGGATTTGTGGATTGAGGGTAGACAGTAGGTTTGCTATCTCACCTGAATCAAATAATATATTAATGATAAAAGTTGAGAAAATTGCTGTAAAAAAAGCAAGACCGGCAGAAAGATTTAAGAAGAAAATCTAAAGAGGAATTGATGAGAAAAGATATAGAAAAAATTATCATCACAGAAGATGAATTGCAGAAAAAGATCAAAGAATTGGGTAAAAAAATTGCAGAAGATTTTAACGGAAAATGCCCCATAGTTGTTGGTATTTTAAAAGGTGGTGTTGTTTTCATGTGTGATTTGGTAAGAGCAATGAATATCCCACTCCAACTGGAATTTCTCTCTGTTTCAAGTTATGGATCAAGCACGCAATCATCTGGTATTGTTAAAATAAGAAAAGATATAGATACTGATATTTTTGATCGTCATGTGATAATTGTCGAAGACATCGTAGATACTGGATTAACCTTAAAATATATTTATGACTATTTTAATAAACATAAACCAAAATCACTTCATATTTGTACGTTATTAGACAAACCTGAAGCTCATAAAACAGATCTTAAAGTAGATTATGTCGGCTTCCAGGTAGGTAATGAATTTGTTGTAGGGTATGGTCTGGATTATGCAGAAAAATACCGAAACCTTCCATACATTGGAATTCTTAGAAAGGAGATTTACTCGTAAATGGATAACAGAAATAATAATCAGCGACCAAATGGTAACAAAGGTCAACAACAACCTCCCAAAATGAAGCGTTCTCAAACAATAATTTTCTGGGTTGTAATGATACTGCTCATCATCGTTATGTATCAAATGTCCAGAATTACAAACGGCAATACAGAAGAAGTAACCTTTAGCGTTTTTGAAGATATGTATAAAACGGGACAGGTTGCCAAGGTAAGTATTGATGAGAAGAATGTAATATTCGAAACAGAATCAGGACAGAAGTTTACTACCTATCTTCCTTTCGAACCTGATTCAGAATTTACACAGAGCCTGACAGATCAAGATATTAATGTTAACTCACAGAAACCATCCAAACTGTTAGGAATAATTTTATCGTGGCTGCCATTTCTTATCTTTATTGGATTCTGGTTCTTCATGATGCGTGGTCTTCGTGGTGGTGCAGGACAGGCCTTTAGTTTTGGAAAAAGCAAAGCTCGGCTCTTTTTAGGCGGGAAAACCAACGTAACGTTTAAGGATGTAGCAGGCGTTGATGAAGCAAAAGAAGAGTTGGAAGAGATTATTGAATATCTGAAAGCACCTCGAAAATTCCAGAAACTGGGTGGACGCATCCCTCGCGGTGTTCTTCTACTTGGACGTCCCGGAACAGGAAAAACCCTGTTGGCTAAAGCTGTTGCTGGTGAAGCAAAGGTACCATTTTACAGCATTAGTGGCTCAGATTTTGTTGAAATGTTTGTTGGTGTTGGTGCTTCCCGTGTTCGCGACATGTTCTCCGAGGCTAAGAAAAATGCTCCTTGTATAGCCTTTATTGATGAAATTGATGCTGTTGGACGTCATCGTGGAACTGGTCTCGGCGGTGGTCATGATGAACGTGAACAGACGTTGAATCAATTACTGGTTGAGATGGATGGGTTTGATCCAAATGATTCGGTAATAATTATAGCAGCCACAAATCGTCCCGATGTTCTTGATCCTGCCTTATTAAGACCAGGTCGTTTTGACAGACAGGTTGTAGTTGATCTTCCGGACATCAAAGGAAGAGAAGAAATACTTAAAGTCCATACACGCAAACTTCCTATTGCAAAGGATATTAATCTTTCAGTTATAGCCAGAGCCACCCCTGGATTCAGTGGTGCTGATCTGGCAAATCTGGTTAATGAAGCCGCACTTTTAGCAGCAAGAAAGAACAAGAAAAAAATTGAAACTGAAGATTTTGAAGAAGCTAAAGATAAAGTAACACTTGGTAAAGCCAGAAAGAGTAAAGTTATTACTGAAGATGATAAACGTAATACCTCCTATCATGAGATTGGACATGTTCTCACGGCTATGTTTACTGAGCATACAGAACCAATCCACAAGGTTACAATTATCCCCCGTGGATTCACTGGTGGTGCAACGCATTTCCTCCAAACCGATAAATCGACCTATTCTAGAAGCTATCTGGAAGATTCTCTGGTCGGGCTACTTGGCGGACGTGCAGCAGAAGAGGTTGCTTTTCAAG
>CAYYLA010000029.1:5108-16270 GCA_964441785.1 uncultured Candidatus Cloacimonadota bacterium
ATATCCAACGCGTTTCCGATATTGCCAAGAAGATGGTTTGTAACTGGGGTATGAGCGATAAAGTCGGTCCTATGGCTATTGCCAAGAAAGAGAGTCAGGTATTCCTGGGTAAAGATTTTGGGCAACAGGAAAACATCAGCGAGGATACAGCTAAAATCATTGACTCGGAAGTTAGACTTATTGTAGACAAAGCCTATAATCGTGCTCTTGATATACTTAAACGTTACAGACCTCTTTTAGATAAACTCTCTGAAGCCCTGCTGGAAAAAGAGACTCTTAATGCAGACGAGATTTATGAGATAGCATTAGAAAATGCTGAAACAGCAAAGGAAAAGGAGTTTATCACCCGGAAATATGCCAAAGTCAATGAGATGAAGATAAGCTTTATCAAGGACGATGAAGATCAAAACCAAACCGAATCTGACGATAATGAAGAAAAATCAGAAGCAGAATCTGCTAATGTAGAAGTAAGCAAAGAGAATCGGGAAAATGTAGAAGAGAAAACTCCTGAGTCATCAGATGATAAAAAAGAATTATAATAGTAAGATTTACTAATCACAATTAATTAAATCCGGTTACTGTGTAAGCAGTAACCGGAATCATAGAGGAATTCAAATGGATATGCATGGAACAACAATAATTGGAATCAAACAAGGAACTAAAGTAGCGCTGGGTGGTGATGGCCAGGTAACGATGGGACATACCGTAGTAAAAGCTTCAGCCCAAAAAATCAGAAGGCTGTATAATAATCAGGTTTTAGCTGGTTTTGCAGGAGCAACAGCTGATGCCTTTACGCTTTTTGAAAAGTTTGAAGGTCGCTTGAAACAGTATAAGGGCAATCTAAGAAAATCAGCGGTTGAATTAGCCAAGGAGTGGAGATCCGACAGGATTCTGCGTAGACTGGAAGCGATGATTATCGTTTGTGATAGTGAGACGCTCCTGCTAATATCAGGTACCGGTGATGTACTTGAACCTGATGATGGAATAATTGCAATTGGATCAGGTGGAAATTATGCCTTAGCTGCAGCAAGAGCGTTGATAAAAGAGACAAAACTTGAGCCAAAAGAGATTGTAAAACGGGCACTGAACATCGCTGCAGATATCTGTATTTACACAAATAGAAACATTTTGATAGAGGAGCTTTAATGAAGGATTTTACACCCAAACGCATAGTAGAAGAACTCGACAAGTACATCATAGGACAGGATAAAGCAAAACGTGCAGTAGCTATTGCTCTTCGTAATCGCTGGCGAAGACAGCAGGTATTCGGAGAACTTCAAAATGAAATAATGCCCAATAATATTATTCTTATTGGTCCAACAGGTGTAGGTAAAACAGAGATTGCAAGACGTTTATCTCGTTTGGCAAATGCTCCTTTTATCAAAGTTGAAGCTTCTAAATTTACTGAGGTTGGATATGTAGGTCGTGATGTTGAATCTATGATTCGTGAGCTGATGAATATCGCCATAAATGATGTAAAATCAGAGATGATGGTAGAAGTTCAGGCTAAAGCTGAAGAAAAAGCACGGGATCGCTTAGTTGATATTTTATATCCTGATCAACCCAAAAACCCCAATGAAACAGAAGAAGAAGCGGAAAAAAGGATTGAACGTCATGGGCGCATTAAAAAGAAAATGAGAACACTATTGGATAGTGGAGAACTTGATGATCGTGAGGTTGAAATTTCTCAAGATCCAGTAAAACCAGCGCATATAGAGATCTTCTCACAAACAGGACTGGAAAATATTGATTTGCAATTAGGCGAGATTATGGCTGGTTTTATCCCGGGACGAAAAAGTCAGAAAAAGCAGAAATCCAAAGTTAAAGATGCTTTAAAAATTCTCATTCAGGAAGAATCCTCAAGAATGATCAGTAAAGACAAGGTCAACAAAATTGCAAAAGAACGGGTTGAAAATGATGGGATCATTTTTATTGATGAGATTGACAAAATTGTGGCAAGCTATGAAAAATCTAATGGTGCAGATGTCTCTAGAGCCGGAGTTCAACGTGACCTTCTTCCTATTGTTGAAGGATCCAATGTGCCTACAAAATATGGAATAATAAATACTGCTCATATTCTTTTCATCGCTGCTGGTGCTTTCAGTAACAGTAAACCTTCCGACTTAATTCCAGAGCTTCAGGGACGTTTCCCAATCCGCGAAGAGTTGAATAGTCTAACCAAGGAAGATCTGAATAAAATTCTGTTATATCCTCAAAATTCACTTACAAAACAGTTCACAGCTCTTTTTGAATCAGAACATGTTAAACTGTCTTTTAATAAAGATGCTGTAGCAGAAATTGCAGATTTTGCAGCACAAGCTAATGAAAAGATGGAGGATATTGGAGCACGGCGATTAAATACTATCATGAATGCTTTATTAGATGATTACCTGTTTGATCTTCCAGATAAAAGCACCAGGAAAGTGAATATAACAAAATCCTTTGTTAAGAAGAAACTTGATAAGATAATCAAAGATGAAGATTTATCAAAGTATATACTTTAGCGTATTGCAATGATTGAAACATATCGATTTGGATTTATGAAAATAGCTGGTAAAGGTTATCATAAAGATTTAATGATATGTAAAAATCGTGTTATACCAGGTTGGATAAGAAGAACTGGCCACCTTTTGCAATATCCTGATCTGGAGCATTATATTGAATCATCTATAAATGAAATTATTATCGGACAGGGAGCTTTCGGTTTAATGAGAGTCGATCCGCAATGCCTATCCAAACTGGAGAAAAGGGACATTTGTGTAACAGCGAGTAAAACATCAGATGCTGTTACAACATTTAATAAATCTAAAAATAAAGATAAAATATTGGCAGCTTTCCATTTAACCTGCTGAGTTAAAAAGGAACTTTCGCTGCTTAAGGAGAAATCATGAGATTGTTGAATTTAGTACTGTTTATTGCAGTTTTGTTTTCATTGAATGCCCAGGAATCAAACGATGTTGCTAAAACACTTGAGTTCCCAGAAATGGAGCCAGTAGCACTTCAACCCTACGCACATTTTGACTATGCAGAAATCGCAGAATCATCTGCTATTGTAAAAAGTCGTATTTGGGATGATCTATTCTGGACGCTGAATGATTCTGGAGATCAGGCTCGAATTTTTCCCTTTAATGAAAATGGTAAAGTATATCGTGCCGAATGGTATAAAGAACAAGCTGGAATTTATATCCCTAATGCTGTAAATATTGATTGGGAAAGCATGGCAACAGATAATGAGGGTAATCTTTACATCGGAGCATGCGGGAATAACAGCAATGCCAGACGAGATTTGGCAATCTATATCTTTAAGGATCCAAAACCTGAAATAACAGGACAGACCAGAGCAGCAAAAACTATTAGATTCCATTATCCTGACCAGACAGCATATCCACCGGAAGAGATGAATTTTGATTGTGAAGCCATTTTTACTGCTTATGATAAACTCTATTTATTATCAAAACATCGCTCCGACACCTATACAAAGCTCTATCGCTTTGATGATATTGATGAGATGGAAGACAATGAAATCAAAAAATTGGATAGCTTTGATATTCAGGGAATGGTAACCGGAGCTGATTG
The DNA here is from genome assembly GCA_964441785.1 of uncultured Candidatus Cloacimonadota bacterium. GTDB lineage: Bacteria > Cloacimonadota > Cloacimonadia > Cloacimonadales > TCS61 > CAYYLA01. Next base: position 8,685 of record CAYYLA010000029.1, read on the forward strand.
TTCGGAAGATGGACATAAACTTCTTGTATTAACCTATACCTCCCTCTGGCTTTTCGAAAGCGATACAGATGACTGGTTTAACGGTAAGATATCATGGTTACCTATCTCGGCAAAACAATGTGAAGCAGTATGTTGGAGCAATGATGAGATCATAATAACAAACGAGCAGACCGAGTTATTTAAGATTGATCCAGCTACACTGATTCCATTAAACTAATAAATTTTGATGAGATTATTTTCCCTTATCGCATTAGTTATCTTAGCAACTAATTGCTGGACTCTGGAATATCTCCGCACAACTGGGGATGATGTGACAACAGAGTATTACAACACCTCAATGCAGGAAGATTATCTGGTACGAACATATCAGAATAGCAACGAGAAAAATGTTAATTTCATTAATGATTTGGAAACATTAAGGTTACAGGTTTTAGATTCAGAAAATGAAAGTAAAATTGAGATCTATGTTTCGGATGAACGATTTATAATTGCAATAGCTGAGAATGATTCCGTATCATACAAGGAAATGTCCAAAAAACCTATTCCATGGTACCAATCTATATCTTATTCTGTTGGACAACATTTCCTAAACTCCTTAGAGGATATAAAATTTTACATTTTCAGCTCTCAGAAATTGAATTTCTATACAATGAAAGCCAAATTTCTGGGTAAAGAAGTTATAAACCTCAACAACAATCAGATTAACGCAATAAAAGTGAAAGTTTCTGCATCCGGTTTAAAAGCAAAATTCTGGCATAGTTTTTATTGGTTCAGAGAATCAGACGGATTATTTCTAAAATACAAAGGGCGGAATGGTCCCCCAGGTACACCGATTACAACAATAGAGTTGAAGGAAGACAATGAAAACCAGTAACCATATGGATTTAACTCAAGGAAATATACTGGGTAATTTAATGAAATTGGCTTTGCCAATTATGCTATCGAATTTTTTCCAAACTTTTTACAATCTTACAGATGCTTTCTGGTTGGGGAAATTAGGCGATCAAGCTCGAGCAGCAGTTTCGGTTGCAGGTATGACGTTCCCAATCGTGTTCTTTTTGTCATCCTTTGGCTTCGGATTTGTAGTTGCAGGAACATCACTAATTGCACAATATAAAGGTGCAGGAACCATTGATAAAGCAAAGGAAGTTGTTGGACAATTTATCCTTATTTTGTTAGCATTCTGTGTACTTTTCATCTTCATCAGCATATTCTATATTGATGAGATACTTCATCTGCTCCAAACACCTCCAGAGATTTTTCAATATGCTAAATCATATATTTCCATCATCCTTTCCGGCATGATTTTTATGTTTGTATTTCTATCATATCAGAGTTTTTCCCATGGTTTGGGCGATACTGTTTCACCTATGAAAATCCAACTGATCTCGGTTGGATTAAATGTTGTTTTGGATCCATTATTAATTTTTGGAATTGGATTTTTTCCAAAACTTGGGATTGTTGGTGCAGCTTATGCTACCATATCTGCCAGAATTGTCGGAGCAGTTTTAGCAATATATTTCATGCGTAAAAAATCTCCCATTCTCATCCCCCATCTTTCCCATCTTGTCCCCGATAAAACCATGCTATGGCGCATCCTTAAAATCAGCATCCCGGCATCCTTTGCTCAGTCAATGACCAGTCTTGGGTTCGTATTATTACAAGGATTTGTTAATACATTTGGTACAGTAATAATCTCAATAAATTCTATAGGAAATCGATTAACAGGTTTCTTTATGATGCCAGCTATGGGTATCAGTAACGCATTGGGAGCAATTGTTGGTCAAAATATCGGAGCGAATAATGTTAATCGAGCTATAAAAACAGTGAACGTAGCTTTTACAGCCGTATTTGGGATAATGTTGGTTGGATGTTCAATGATATATTTGTTTGGTGCAGAGATGACCAAATTTTTTATCAATGATCCCGAGGTTATTGCGGTAGGTGCCCGTATGATGAAGATCACCTCTATTGCATCGTTGCTATTCTCGGTTGGCTTTGTATTCATGGGAGTATTTAATGGTTCCGGTCATACCAAATATTCTATGATATTCAATCTAACCCGACTCTGGTTGCTTCGCATCCCTCTAGTTTATATTCTATCAGGACGATTGATTCAGGTTTCGTTACCATTTTTAGCTGGATTCGAGAAGATTCTATCCACACTTGCCAATCCATTATCCGAGCATCCTTATGAAGCACTTTGGTGGTCAATGATCATAAGTAATTCCCTGGCAGGAGTAGCAGCCTATTTCTTTTACAGGATGGGCAAATGGCAGCAATCGAAGATAAGCTAACACCCTTTTAACCCGACTCGGGTTTTGCTAAAGCAAAGCACAGTTTAAAATCATTTTAACCCGACTCGGGTTACGGTCAGATTTTACTTCAAAAAACGATAGTAAACCCGAGTCGGGATAGTTTTTTCAGAATTTCGAAAACCACTCAATTACATCTTCATTCTCAACATCTTCGTTTAAATTATTGGTAAATAATGACTCATAATTTCTTACGATGGTCTTATAACTCTCTACATTCATATTCACTAATTTCAATAGCTCCCCAAATCCTTTGATTCCTAATCGTTGACTGTTTTTTGGATTAGGATAGTTATTATATTTCCAGTTCCCTGGATCATCAGTAAAACCATCTTTTACAGGCTTACGATGGCTATAAGCCGCTGTTTGAATAAGTTGAAGCGAAGATAATATTGCTTTATGCTGCAAATGTTTCTGAAACAATCTACCCTTACGCTCATTTTTCTTGTTAAAATACTGAACATAACCCGAAAAGCAATCATTAAAGACACGATAGATTGGAATATCTGATTCTTGTCTCATTAAGAAATGGAAATGATTTGGCATGAAGCAATAACTGAAAACTACGGTTGGATAAATCTCGATTTTTTCAATGAATCGATCACGAAGATTTACATAATCCTCATGATCATTAAAGAGGTTAGACTCTGGGATTGAATGGTTGTATACATGACAAATCAATCCCTCTTGGAAAGCTGTTTTAGGTAAACGCATTGTAATCTCCTGATGTTTTTTTTCGGTTACATGAATTGACAATAGCCGCTTTAAATTTATGAAAACAAGGACAGTTTTATGTGTCAAGTAATTAAATTCTAACAAATTGTAAACCCGACTCGGGTTACGTTTTAGTTTTGCTTCAAAAAAACAATAATAAACCCGAGTCGGGTTATGGGATAACCCTAAACTAGTTGACCTTTTGCTTTTGCTTTCTAATATTCGCATTCATTAGTAAAGAAAGGAGTGCGATCTTTGGAAAATATAAAATGGTATCAATTGTCTTGTAATGAAATATTTCAAAAAATGGAATCATCAAAAACAGGTCTTTCGGCTGTCCAAGCTAAGCAACGATTAGTACAGTATGGCAGAAACGAACTGACAGCTGCCAAAAAGACATCACCCTTTATCAAATTCCTCTACCAGTTTAAAGATGTCTTTATGATAGTACTTGTTGTAGCTGCTGGTTTATCTTTAGCCATCGGTAGTTACAGTGATGCAATTATTATGCTGATTATCGCCCTTATCAACGCCGTGATTGGATTTCTGCAGGAATACAAAGCAGAAAAGATTATGGAGTCATTGCAAAAACTTGTCCAATCACCATCCAAGGTATATCGCGATAATGAGTTAAATGAAATACCCCAAAGTGAGTTAGTACCAGGAGATATTGTAACCCTTGAAGAGGGTGATAAAGTTCCCGCTGACATTAGAATCATCGAATCCTTCAGTCTTCGCTCCAATGATGTCTCCCTAACTGGTGAATCAATGCCACAGGAGAAGCACAGCAATACTATCCAAGAGGAAAGCCAGTTAGCAGACAGGGATAATATGGTATACCTGGGAACAACCATAGCAGCTGGAACAGCAACAGGTATTGTAACAGAAACGGGAATGAATACGGAGATGGGCCGCATTGCCAATCTAACGCAGGAGGAGGATAAATCTCAATCACCTCTACAGGAAGAACTGCAGAGTGTTGCTAATCGATTAACAGTGTTTGCCATAATCATAGCAGTGCGTCTATTTATTGGAAGTGCACTTCTGGGGCAGAGTATTGATTCAGCCTTGATATATGCTTTAGGCATTGCTGTAGCAGTAGTTCCACAAGCATTACCGATGCAAATCACAGTAGCATTAACCCAGGGTGTTAATCGATTAGCCAAGGAAAAAGCGGTTGTAAAAAAATTATCATCAGTTGAGACATTGGGATCTACTAATGTTATCAGCACAGATAAAACAGGTACCTTAACCAAGAATGAGATGACAGTTAAAGAGATCTGGTTTGATGGCAGTTTTTATTCGATAACCGGCTTAGGATATAAACCGGAAGGATCAATATTGGATATCAAAGGCAATGCGATTTCTGATGATAAATTAAATGAAATTGAGTTATTGCTTGATGCTGCAACAATGGCATCCAATGCCGTAATCCATGCTCCCGATGATAATCATCCTAATTGGTACCCGATTGGTGATCCAACCGAAGCTGCTCTGGTTACCCTATCCACAAAACTAGGAACCCATTCACCTGCCGAAGATGAAGAAAATCCTGAACTACATGAGTTTAGTTTTGATTCCGTGAGAAAGCGTATGAGTTCTATTAGAGCTTTTGGAGACGATAAATATTTACAGATGAAAGGAGCTACCAGTAGCATATTGGATATCAGTAAACATATCTGGCGCAATGGCAACATAGAGTCTATCACAGATAAAGACAAAGAAGAGATAAAACAAATTAATGATAAATATTCTAACCAGGCAATGCGCGTTATAGCAATTGCGTTTCGTAAACTTGATTCCGATGAAAACGACTACGTTATGGAAGACATTGAAAAGGATGTTGTTTTTCTGGGATTAACAGCAATGACAGACCCACCTAAAGAAGGTGTGAAAGAAGCTATCGAAAAAGCGCATGAAGCACAGATCAGAACCTTTATCATGACGGGTGATCATGCGGTAACAGCTCAAGCGGTTGGAAGAGAGATAAGCCTGTCTGAAACCGGAGAAGATGTTCCCGTAATAACAGGAAAAGCCTTTACCAATCTTTCAGATCAATCTCTTAGTAAAACCCTGTCTCAGAACAATTCGCTTATTTTCAGCAGGGTATCACCAGAGGATAAACTTCGTATTGTGAAATCATTAAAAAATCAGGACATGATAGTAGCTGTGACTGGTGATGGTGTTAATGATGCACCTGCATTAAAAAGTGCGCATATTGGTGTAGCAATGGGTCAGATGGGAACCGATGTATCAAAACAGGCAGCAGAGCTGATATTATTGGATGATAGTTTTCCCACGCTGGTAAAAGCTATTAGGGAAGGACGTATCATTTACAACAATCTCAGAAAAACGGTGCTCGCATCATTAACCAGTAACGGAGCTGAACTTGCAGTAGTGTTACTGGGATTACTGGGTGTTGGAATTTTCCATTGGCCTATTCCTATTTTGGCAATTCAAATTCTGGCAATTGATCTTTTTGCTGAGATACTACCACTTACAGCCTTAACCTTCGATCCAGGGTCAAAAGAGTTGATGACATCACCACCTAGAAGCCGAACCGATCATATTGTAAATAAACAAACCGCTGGTGAAATTATATTCCTGGGTTTTCTGATGGGCCTTCTCGCCTTTCTTAATTTTGGATTATTTATTCATCGGATGGATATAACGTTGAATGCAAAGCATTTACTTTATCCAAGAGCAACAACCATATGCTACACAACAATTGCATTTACTCAATTTATTAATATTCTTTCCCGACGGTATGAATTAAGAAGCTTTTTTTCTAAAACCCTTTTCAGTAGTCCAAAGATGATCTATTCAATTGCGTTTTCAATAGCTATCTGTTTATTGGCAATATATACACCAGGATTCAACAGTTTCCTCTCTTTTGCACCACTCCATCTTGGAGATTGGATACAAATTTTAGGAGCTTCAGGGATATTTCTTTTAGCTCATGAGATCATAAAAATTGTAAAACGAAATCGATAATTCATTCAAACCCGACTCGGGTTACTCGGGTCGGGTATTTTACCTGGTAACCTCAACGACACCACTTTTTTTCAGCCGTCTTAAATGAAAAAGAATAACAAAAACAATTAGTCAGGTAAGTACCTGGAAAATATAAGCTGGCCTGAGCGTCTATCTCGTCCTGGCTGCTATCTACTAAAAAGCCGATGATACCGGAAAGAGGAACAGCACCCATACTGGCTAAGGCAAAAACAAGACCATTGAATAATCCAAGCTCCCGATCAGGCAACTTCTGTGCAGAATATTTCTGCATCATTGGGAATACAGGTGCGACTGCGACTGCCAGAATAATAAAGAATACTGTTGAATCAGTAGCGAGAAGTAATACAAGTGAAGCAATGGCAATCCCAACAAACAGCTTTGTTGTATTGAGTTTTCCTAATCTGGATTCTACTAAATGAACCAGTAGACGAGAGAGGGTAAAAGCAATCCAATATATACTCAAAATCAACGATGTTGATTCTGCTCCTATAGACATAATTTTCTCGAAATAGTTCCCTATCCACATTACAGCGCCCTGTTCTGATCCGGACTGAAGTGTGAAAATCAATAAAACCGGTATTATAAAGGGCTTTTTCAATATTTGAACTGCTTCCTTCAATCGAATCTGTTCATAGCTATGATTTTCTATCCAATTTGAGAAAAGAACCAACAGGAAAAACATTAAATTGATAATCGCCAGCAAACCATAAAAAAAACGATATGAAATATTGTGGGTGAGAATGAAACTAATGATTATTGGAGCGATTATACCACCCACCCCAAAAAAGGCATGAAACAAACCGTAATTCTGCAATCCTTTGTCGATGTGAGCAAAAACAGTTGATGTATTGCTCAGACCAAATGCTGTTGCAATACCAATAAGTGTAATTCCAAAGAGAAAAACATAGAGATTTGAGGTAGTTGCTAAAATAATAAGAGAGACCATACTGATAAAAAGATAGATAAGATTCAATCGTTTCAACCCTATTCCGGCAGAGAATGACGCCACTATCAAATTAGTCAGGAAACCACCGATTGTACTGATTACGGGAATTATAGCAGACTGTGAAATCGATAGATTATAGACATCCTGAAAGGTTGTAATCAACGCAGGAATCGACAGGGTACCCATTGCTATGGTTACCATCTGAAACGTTACTAGAATCCTTGTTTTTCTATCGTTCTCCATATTATTCCAAAATCCCGACTCGGGTTTTTGTGGATTGTTTTGCAAAAAACAACCAGAAAACCCGAGTCGGGTTAGAAAATTTACTCTTCTTTCTTTGCTGCAAATTCAAACATTTCATCTAATGTTTTATATTTATCGAATAACTCTAAGGCCTGCAGGAATTGTCCATCTTCCATCAAACCAACTTTATAGCCTGCTGTTAAACCAAATTTTCTACTTATTATGTTGCTGGTTAACTCATTCTTAATCCAGGCATAGGAACTATCTAATTGAGCCGATGTATATTCTATACTATCCTTAGCAGTATACGTGAAAAATTCATCTACTAACGCTTCATCCGCATAGAAATCTTC
>CAYYLA010000030.1:0-8180 GCA_964441785.1 uncultured Candidatus Cloacimonadota bacterium
CTCACCCTCATCAGAGTTGCAGATAACATATTTTTGAGGTTCGGGATAACCTGCTGTAAATTTCCATTTTAACCCTGTAGGAAATCCAGCTCCTCCACGTCCCCGTAAACCGGATTTCTCAATCATTTTTATCATGTTTTCAGGCGAAAGCTTTAGACCTTGTTCTAATGATTTGTATCCGCCAGCAGCAATATATTCGACAATATTCTCAGGATCAATTTTTTCAACATTATCTAGTATGATTCTTTGTTCAGTAGGCATTATACCTCCCGAATGGAGTCTGATTTGTATTCTTCAATTATTGTCTTAATCTTTTCTTTATCCAGGTTTCCGAACAGTTCATCATTTATCATCATAGCAGGAGAATGATTGCAATATCCAAGACATTCGCAGGTTTCCAGCGTGAAAATACCATCTGCTGTGGTTTCATTAACATCACAACCAAGATATTCCTTTAAAAAATCTATAAGGAATTCCGATCCCTTAAGTTTACATACAGGGGAACCACAGATTCGTATGAGATTTTTTCCTCTTGGTTTTAAGCTGAGCATAGAATAGTAGGAGGCCATTCCATAAATCGTTGCTTCTGTGACATTAAGGTAGCGTGCAACTTCTGATAACGCTTCCTCCGGTAGATAATTTTGAGGATGTTTCTTTTGAATAGCAGACAATATGAATAAAAGATTATCTAAACCTGGCTCAAATTCTTCAAGTATTTTGCCAATATCCATTTCATCCCCCGAGTTAGATGTTCTCGATTATAAGACTACGAATTTGCTTTTCAATAATTTCCAACTCCGTGATTATCGTAGATTGGAAATTTCTTGTCGCCTGATCCCACACACGGTTGTTTATGCCATATTGTAATTCAGAAAAATCTCTGTAATGTTTATCAAGTAACATGTATTCTTTTTCATAGAGCTCTATAAGTTCATCATGCTTTGTAAATCCAATTTTGTCTTTATAGGATATAAGAAAATCGATTAAAATATGCCGTGCTTCTAATATTGTTGAGTAAATCCACCAGTTGGCGTGGCCTTTTTCCTGCAATTCTTTATCTGATAAACCCTGATATAAATCCTTGTTTTCGAGATCGTTTGCCCAACGTTTAAACGCTTCAAACCCCGAATAATATTCATCAAACATTTTTTGACTGTTTATGGTTGAAGCTTTAGAAAGACAATCTTTATAGCCCTGTGTTAGATCAGTGGCAACCTTATCTCTTATAACATAAATCAGCCAGGGAACTTTTGTTGCTATTTCATAACCTCTTGTTTTATCAAAGTAAGTACGGCAGATTAACTCGTTCCCATCGGCTTGATATCCTGTAACAATACCCCATTCAGCAACCTCGATCATATCTGTAGCTATAACTGGCCATCCATCATCTATCGATTGTCGAATGATGTTGTAGAGTTTATCTTTATTCAGGTAATCAAACTGTGGATGATCCTCCTTATTAATGGTATCATTATCAAGGGCATAGACATCATAGCTGTATCCCATCAAATCCAGAAGATATCCCGCTGTATCAAAGCCAACAGTGGCATCGGGTGAGCTGGGGCAGAATTCGGGATAAAAATGTGTTCTAAAACCGTAGGTTGATAGTCCAATCATTTCATTATATGGTAAACCGTCTCCTAAGGTTTTTTCTATTCTGTCTAAACAACCGAAAAACGTGTTTTCTATACCGATTCCCCAATCCAGTTTTTCAATTCCATGGATAATTACTGCATCATCTTTGAATGTATGATCCGGTTGAAATTCTCGTAAATAAACCCCTAATGAACCTGCCGGAATTGTTACTCTGATTGTTTCCCCATCTCTCAAAACAGATACTTCTACATAATCTGATTTAACATTATCTTTTAACTGGCCAAGTTGTTGAATCGACGTGATGGGTGATTTATTGTAAGATATAAGTTCGTCACCCTCCAAAATTCCCGCAGATTTCAAGATTGATTTCTCTGTAAAACCAGTTACTATAATCTCATTAGACATAAGATTGCTCATGATCATGACTCCTAATACAATAGAAAAACAACGGATTACTCTCTTCATCGATCTCCCCAATTGTCCCATCCAATCTATCAATAGCAAGTAAGAGAATATTATTTGAAATTGTCAAAGAAATAAATCAAATTCATTTTTTAGATTTATTAAAATTGACAGTATCAGATGGTTGGTCTAATTTAATAAAATTGGAGGTTGGATGAGTAACGAGAGGTTAGTAATCCACATATTCAGACGAGATTTAAGAATAGTTGATAACAATGCATTATCATCATTAGAAAAGGATGATATCCTGATTCCTCTCTTCATTATTAACCCGCATCAGATAACCAATCACAAATACTTCAGTAAACCAGGTCTGGGTTTTATGTTAGAATCATTACGTGACTTATCCGATTCAATATCCAAGCTGGGAGGTCGGTTATATATTGGATACGGGGAGATTATCGATGTAATTGACGCTGTTTTAAAGCAGATAAAATCAGTTACTAAAAATATAACAATCCAGATAAACAGGGATTATACACCTTTCAGTATAGATCGTGATGCGAGAATAGAAGAATTTTGTAATAAGAATGGGATAGAATTTCAGCAATACAATGATTTATTGTTAACAGAACCAGAACAGATCCGAAAAGGGGATGGAGGAAGTTATTCGGTATTTTCTGCTTTTGCAAGAAGAGCTAAATCGTTTCTTCCAGCAAGCGTATCAGACTTACCCTATTACAACTTCTATCAAAAATTGGATGGTTTTGATTTTGATGAGCATCTGAAAAATATTGATTATGATCTTGATATAAATCCTCGGATCAGAGGTGGCCGAAAAGAGGGTTTAGCATTGCTGGAACGAGTTGGTGAATTATCCAATTATGATGAGGAAAGGGATATCCCCGCATTGGATAGAACAACGCATCTCTCGGCTCATAATAAATTTGGTACAATCTCAATCAGGGAATTTTTCTGGAAGGTTGTCGATCTTTTTGGTTTTCAGCATACACTTATCAATGAATTGTATTGGCGAGATTTCTTTACCCATGTCGCCTTTAATAATCCCCATGTTTTCAAGGGAGCTTATCGATCAAAGTATGATAAGATTGATTGGCGTAATGATGAGGATGAATTTGATAAATGGTGCAAAGGTGAAACCGGATTTCCAATTGTTGATGCCGGGATGAGGGAGTTGAATCAGACAGGTTATATGCATAACAGGGTTCGGATGATAACAGCCTCATTTTTGGTGAAGGATTTGCATATAGACTGGCATTGGGGCGAGCAATATTTTGCCAGACACCTGATAGATTATGATCCATCAGTAAATAATGGAAATTGGCAATGGGCAGCATCAACCGGTTGTGATGCTCAACCATATTTCAGGATATTTAATCCCTGGCGACAGCAAAAACGTTTTGATTCCGATTGCTTCTATATAAAACAGTGGATTCCCGAGCTAAAAGATGTTTCAGCAACGATTATGAATAATCCTGAATTACTGAAAGAAGTTAAAGGATATTTCAAGCCGATCTGCGATCATAAAAGTAGGGCAGAGGAAGCTAAAAGAATGTTCAAAGAGATATCAGAATAGGAGGAGAAATGGTGTATTTGCATTGTCAGGTTAGATTTAAGGATTATTCAGTTTGGAAATCAAACATGGAAGCAGATGCTGAAGCACAAGAGAAAGCAGGAATTTTTGTAAAACAGATTTGGCGAGGATTGGAAGATGAGAACATAGCTTTTTTTGTCTGCGAAGTTGAGGATATTGAAAGAGCCAGGAAATTCTTTGATCCAGATGATATTGCCAAAGCTGAAGAGGAAGCTGGAGCATCCGATTTTCAGTGGTATTTTGTAGAGCAGGTGTAAATAAAAAACGATTAAATTTTAATAATTGATTTATCGAAAAATCCTACCTTTGACAGATAATATCTGCGACAAAGGTAGGATTAATATTTTGAAACAAGATTAACTCAAAGAACAGATAATATTAAACCAACTAACGAGAAGATTTGAATAACTGAACCTATCCAATATCTTACTTAAATCGATTCTGGTTATTGATCAATTCTGATGTCTAATGAGACTATTATATTCAGTAGGATTATCATCCTCCCGAACAATCCTTACAGCTGTTACTTTGTAGAAATAATTTGTGCTGGAAGCATTTGTATTCCAACTGTTAGTCAGCCCATCAACAGAGGACAGGGGATTGCCAGAATCCGGTTCAAAATCCGGTGTTAATCCTCTGTAGATATTGAACCCATCAACGGTGTATGGATATGACCAACTCAATGTTATCGTATCCTCCGAGACATCAATATCAAGATCATCAATGGCAGGAAATGCTTGCCAGGTTACATAATCTGGTCCCCAGACATTATTATCTTCATTAGATTCTGTAACAAATTGATCACAATCCAATTGTACCCAACTTGTCCAATTTGCTACAACCTCAGAGGTGATTTCAGCAAAAACTACAACAACTGAATCACCAGCATTAAGCTCTTGTACTTCACTGTAAAAAGTACTAAAATAGCCGGGAGAGGGTGCTGTTGTTCTATGGGGATAAAAATCTACATTGAAGGGATTATCAATTGGTGCATTACCAATATTTTTTACAACAACTTCAACAGTAATTTCTTCTCCAACAGTTGGTGTTTGATTAGACCATGCAACATCAGTAATAATCAAATCGGGTGCAAGGCCTGTCCAATCTATTAGAGAGAACTCATCATTCTCGAAATCACTGCCGGAGAATGCACCAATTGCATCCTCAAAGGTAATACTTCCCTGGTTAACTTCTTTGGAAACATTATATGAACCAGACCAGGAATTATTTGGGAAAAGGGCATCAACTATTGTTATAGTTTGTCCATTATTAATGGTCAGTAAAGTACCATTCTCAGTTCCTTCTCTAAAGGTACAATGATCAAATGGATAAACTGGATCAATAATACTTCCGTTGTTAATGTTAACGCCAGCAGATGTCATGTATTCGAAGATTGTATAGACAGCGCTGATTGTACCACCAGATTCAATAATCAGATCATAATAATCTGAGTTCTGGGATACCAGAACACCGTCTGCAGCTGTTCCGGAGCATTGTAATAATCCACCATTTCCAACTGTGAGGGAAGCTCCAACCAATAATTGAGATCCATCAGTTGCCAATAAGGTTCCACCATCATTCACAGCGATTGCTCCGGATCCTGTATATGTGTGTCCATTGAGTGAGAATGTTCCTTCGTTAATTGTCAGATCAGCATCCATTGTTTGCTTCATCCCAGATAAAAGGTAGACATGTTGATTTCTATTCCTAACGTTCTCCAAAAATTCTTGAGAGTTTAGCAAATCTGTATCATCAACGTTGGCAACTTCACTGGAGGTTTGATCTATAATGATATGTGATTTGACAACACTGGCAGGATCACCGAAATATATATGTTGATCAGCGATTCCCTTAAAAATAATCGTATTTCCAATATCATCCCATGATCCAAGGTTGGATACATCAAAATCGCCATAAAAGATGTAATTTAAGCTGGTACTTGTATTAGCCAGGCTACCTTCAATAATATTGAAATCACCATATACATTTATATTATCATAGGAAGAAAGCTGACCAGAAGGCTTATTGACAGTGAGATTGTAAAAGTCTTCGTAATCACAGTTGGTTGCAATAATCTGGTTACCAGAGCCCATAAATGTAACCGTAGAATTGCCTGGATAGAAACCTTTAAAATAATTATATTCATCATTATAATTCAGCCAGTCATGACCAATAAAGAGGTCGTTGTCATTACCTTGAGTTGCATTGATACCGGCACCTAAATAGATCTTGAGGTCGTTTCGAATGTCCAGGGTTGTATTATCATAAGGGACAATGGTACCGCTTAGAACATCTAGATCATTTAATGTTATTACTGTTACATTTGCCGGTATTTTCAGGTCAAGAATAGTTACAGATGATTTGCTGCATTCAAGGTTATAGAATGTTTCGTCAGTGAGAATTGACACATCATTACTACCACTGAAAATCACTGATCCTTCACCTTCATCAAATCCGGCATCTCCCACATAGTTGGCCCAATTACCATGCAGTTGAATAGTGTCATTTACAGCTGAGAATGTACCAGCTCCTATGGTTATATCACCGTGTACATAGATTGAGCTTTCCAGGGTAAGTTGGTTTGCTCTGTTGGTTGGATGCTGCTCGTTATTGGCAATGCCGGTATCCCTCGAGATATGCTTGATCTGGTTATTGTGCGGAGCTACTGATTGAGCTAGTATCTCCTGCCTATCGGCTTTATCAATGATCAAGCTGGGAAGCGTGCTTCCACTGGCAACGTCAAGACTGGCATCAGCACTACTTGTAAATATAAGAGTACCCGACTCAGGATTGAATTCAGGACTATTACAGGTGAAATCTTTTGCTGTTTTTATTGAACCACCAGTGATATCCAATGTTAACTCCCAGGTAGTAGGATCAGGGATAGTTATACCCCTGTCTTTAAAATCGAGTATACCGCCAGACATGGATAATGACGCATCGCTACTGTATGCCCAGTAACTACTTTCGTTAGTATATCCTCCATAGATACTAACATATCCATCAATTATGGTCAGATTACAATTCAGATCAATATAATTTCCAGTATCCTGATGCAGATTGACTTCTCCACTATTAACAATAATGTCGCCCTTAATCGAATCATCATACAGATCTAATGCTGTGAACGTACCTCCACTAATCTGCAATTTCCCACTGATCCAATCATATGTCGAACATTGTGTTGTAGATCCAGATGGGATTATTAATGTCGCAGCACCATTTGCCAACTTAAGATGATAGAATGTTTCTCCATTACAGATCTGGTTTTCTATACCATAAAATTTAACTGTACTTGTTCCTTCAACAAAACCTGAGTCACCAGCAAGATTAGTCCAATTTCCACCGATATTGATTAGATTATCATTAGCATAAAATGTACCTGAATCAATTCTGAAATCTCCATTAATATTGAGTCGACTGGTTAATTGTAGCGACTGTGAGCTACTAATAATATTGTAAAAATAGCTACCTATATTTGTATAAATTTCTTGATTTTCACCATTAAAAATCATGTATCCTTTGTGGTAAAGAATAACTCCATCTCCCAGCATATTTCCGCTTAAGGTGGTTGGATAATCTGAGTTGCTCACAATTGTAGCACCAGTATGGCAATAGAGTTGGTTATTTATATTGAGGGTTTCTGTTGAGGTGCTGTCGATCTCAAGATAAGCCCGATTACCAATATAACAATCTAAATTGTTAAAATTGGAATTAGCGCTGTTACTGTAAATATGTGCATTAGAATAACCAAGGAACTGTACCGAACCATTATCCAATTGAGCATTCGCACCCTCTCTGAAATACCAGTCTCCCTCTACTTTAATCTGATTATCTGCATTAATATTTGCTGAGGAACCGGATTTCCAGTCTATATCTCCCTGAACATAAAGAACACCAGCGGGGTGCCACAATTCGAATGTACCGTAGATATTAACATCATTCAAAACTGTAAGTTGTTCATCAAAAATTCTCATGGTAGCTCCGGATTCGATTGTCAGGCTTTTACATTCACTGTCATGAGAGTAAAGATTAGGAAAATTATCGTATCCAGCTGGAATAATTACATCAACATTGCCGTTAGGGACAGCACCACAGGTCCAGTTGTCTGCTTCGTTCCAGTTTTGTGAAACATCACCTTCCCAGATTCCAGCTTTTTTCATACCACTAACAATCAGAGAATATTTCTGGCCACTTCCTATATCACCCTTATGTGATATTTGAATTGTATAGTAGCCAGCTTCAAGATTTTCAACATAAATCTGTTCAACATTATCAAGATCATTATCACCTGTTGTGGCAGCAGAAAGAGGGATGTCAGGATTTAGTTTCCAGGGGTAGTAGATAGAGCCGGATTGACTTATCAATCTCAGGTCGAGATCATTCACCAGGATTTTAGTAGGGTCATTTAATGCAGGATCTAAAAGTGGCCCCATAATATCGGTCCAACAAATTGTTAAATTAACTTTTTCTGTACCATCTGTATAGTAAGAATATTGATGTATCTCTGAATTTTCCAGTTCATATTCGCAGATAAGATCACCAAATTCATTATCTGCAGTGATCA
>CAYYLA010000030.1:8246-15862 GCA_964441785.1 uncultured Candidatus Cloacimonadota bacterium
CCTTTTAAGGTTGCAGAGCGCATGTATCTGTTGTGAAGTTGATGATAATAGCTCTGTAATAGCCCCAGTGAGCCACAGACATTTGGTGCAGACATAGAGGTTCCATTATAGATGCCGTAAGCTATATCAGAATCCTGAGGAGGAGAAGCAAAATTGTGAGCAACCGGGGAAGTCAAGAGGTGCCCATTGCAAACAATATCCGGTTGTATCCTTCCATCATCACAAGGTCCCCACCCACTAAAACCGGTCATATCTACATCATCAGGGGATGAATAGCCAGCATCTATATCTTTAACAGCACCAACCGTTAGTATATTCTTTGCTGTAGATCTTGGTGTTAAACAGTCAAATCCATCAGTACCACCGTCTCGTTCTCTTAAATCATTCGAAAACTCCCATGTTTCAGTCTCCGGATTGAAATAGAAGTGACCATAATAATAGGCATCATCTCTATCATTACCACCAGATTTTACTATTAGATAATTCGGACTTACACTTGCAATAAAATCCCAATATCTTGCATTTTCATTATAAAAACCAAACTTATAATCCTCTGTTGAGTCAACCTCTACATCACCATACCAGTACCAAACATTAGTAACATCATTATAACACCATCCTGTAAGAAGTCCATAGGAATGATTTGACAGTATTAGTGAATCACTACCTACAGAAGCATTGAACATCTCTGAAATATCATTTTCCCAATCGTAAGCGCTTAAGTTAGCTTGAAAAGACATACCATTTGCCAATTCATATTCACCTTCAGCAATTAGTGTTCCCGCCACATGGGTTGAATGATCAGAAATATCCTCTGGACTATCTTTTTGAGTAACACGGCTGTTTCCCTCATCATCAGTGAATTCTACATGGGTGGTTCTCACACCACCTCCATCCCATTCTCCCAACGTGATATCTTCTCCTGTAAGATCAAGTCCGGTTATGCCACCCGGCCATAACGCTGAAGTGCCTACCGTGTTAGCTGCAGTAACATTACAGGTTGTATTGTAAAGTGGCATCCCGGTAGGGCTCAATTTCTGGAGCTCAATTATTTTTCCATCAGAAAAAACCTTTCTAATTGTCCAACCATTCTTTTTGGCTTTTGCTATTGCTTCAGCTTTTTCCTGCTTGATTTTATTGCTGAGTTCTAATGTCATTGATCTGTAGTCAAGCGAGTTTTTTTCAGCACAAAGGGTTCCTGTAAAAGTAAGGATGAAAATTGAAAAATACACATAAAAAAACTTCTTCATAAATTCTCCATTTTTTCTATTTACTAATTATTCAAAATCCAATAGATTTACGTGCAAATCTACAATATCATGATTAATATAAAAGTGAATGAAAAATCACTTTCGATTTAAGAAACAGGAAAATTTATTTAACAGGCAAGAAAAAAATCAGTCAATAATATGGTGGTTACCGTAAACTGTTTCAGTAAGGGTATATACAGCTAAAAAAATAGTTGAGAATGTTACTATTTCATATGTAAAATAATTTCGAATATCCGTGATTTGTAGAATTTAATTACTGAAAAACTAATTTTTCCTCTTTTGATATGCTCTCAATGTCCAGAGAATGAGGGTTCCAGCCAGGGTTATAATACCCATCCAAACATAGGTAAAAGGCGTACCCTTATGATCTAGAGCCAGGCCAACAATGGGTGAGAGAATGGCGAAACATAGGCTGGCACTGAGGCTGACAAGCGATATCACTGTAGCTCTGTATTTATCACTAATCTGATGATTGATATAGAACCTCAAGGTAGGTCTGTACATTCCTCGTACAATTTGCTGGGATGCCAGAACAATAATCATAAATGGCGAGAAGAAGATCATGGGAACCAGGAAGGATCCTGCCATGATAAGGATCAAAACGAGGAAGATTTTTCTGGGGCGGGTTTTGTGAAATTTCTTAACTAGATATTTGGACGAGAATGCTGCCACAATGTTAAAATAAGCGAAGATAAGACCGAACCATTGGATATCAATATCAGCGAGTTTGAAATATGGTTGATAGAGCCAGAAGGAGGTGCGATAGACAAATCCCATCAAACCTGCAAAAAGAACAGTCCAGAGAATACGGGGAGTTTTTATCGATATCTTTATACTTTTCAGCACATGAATCACATATTTATGTTCAGATTTTTCCCGTTCGGTTTCTTCAAATTTGAAGGAAAAAATAATTGCAACAAAGAGATTACCAATACTAATGATAAAAGGCAAATTAGGGTTATATTTAAAGAGGAACGCACTGAGAACGCCACCGATTGCCTGTCCAATAAAACATAGAGAGGCTGCATGACCTTCGTGGTTTTGATATTCATCTTTCTTCTGAGATTTGGCCAGTGATTCATAGAGCAGGGCAGAATCTGAGCCGCTGGATAGCGTGAGGCCAATGCCAAAGAGAATTTCGGCAACAGCAAAGAGGAGAAAGGATTTAAAGAGGATATAGAAGAGCAATCCAAAAACAGCGAAGAAACCACTTAATACTAATGATAATTTTCGAGAAACTTTATCTGCAATTGCTCCTGTAGGTACTTCGAAGATAAACACCGAAATAGCAGAGATAGATTGTAGTAACATAATTTCTGCATAGGATAAACCTTTCCATAACATAAAAGGAACCAGGATGGGTCCAATGATGATCAGGTTGAAGAACATTTTGAACCAGGGATATACTTTTACGTTTCTGCACATAAGATCAGTTTTATTCATTTTTAATAGCCTTTGTTGGATTTATTCTAGTGAAGCGAAGGATCTGAAAACCTACGGCAGTAATTGCAAAAGCAGTTGTCAGAAATAGTGTTATCAGGAAAATTGAAGGAGTAATATTAACATGATAAGAGAAGGAGCTCAACCATTTTCTCATGAAAAAATAGGTAACCGGGATGGCTAATACATTGGCTATTAAAACCCAGCGCAGGTAATTGAAAATCATTGTTTTGTTTATTGAAGCCAAAGATGCGCCCAGGATTTTTCGGATACCAATTTCTTTTGTTTTCAATGATGACAGATAACCTGAGATACCGATTAAGCCGAGGCATGAAATAATAATAGCTAATCCTGCGAATAACTGGATTATTTTGGCGGACTTAAGTTCTTCACGATAATAGAATTCATAGCTGTCTGACAGGAATTTAATATTGCACTGAGAATCTGGGAGAAGTTTGTTCCATTTAGTATTTACGAGATTTATTGTGTTGCGATGATTATGACTATCCAAACGGAAATAAAGATAATTCAAATGATCATTATTCAGATAGAAATACATTGGAGAAATCTTGTTCTTAAGGGGTTGGAAATTATAGTTTTTAACAACGCCAACAACCGAACCTTCTACACCCATAGCCTGGAAGGAGTGACCAATTATGTCAGTTGTTTCCATTCGTTTTGCCAATTCTTCATTGATGATAAAATTGTGTTGATCAGCAGGAGAGCTTTGATCAAAGTTTCTGCCTTCAATTAAGTGTAATCCAGATGTTTCAATAAACTGTTCGTCTATTGCAATAAAACCTGTTCGGAACCAGAGATCAGGATCTTTACCTGGCCAGTTTGCACCCCCGGTGGTTGCTCTATTGCAGGCCAAAAGGTCAGAAGATGATCCAATTGCTGTTATGCCTGGCACTTTTCCCAGTTCCTGTTTTAGTTGCTGCATTTTTGGTTTGGATATCTCATCCAACTTGATATAGGCAAGATTCTCTTTATTATAACCAAGATCTTTGTTGTGGATATAATTAAATTGGTTGATCACAACTACCGTTGAAGCGATCAGAAATGCAGCAAAAAAGAATTGAGTAGTAATTATTATGTATCGAAGAATCGGTTTCCCGGTTGCATAATGTTTGCTTTTGATAGTCAAAACAGGATTCATATCGGCGAAGAAGAGGGCGGGTGAAACACCTGCCATAAAAAGGGTTGCTATAAAAAGTGAACCAAGCATAAGGATTGACTGTTTACTTTGAACCAAATCCAATGTAAAATTTTTACCTGTAAGTTCATTAAAGAGAGGTAGTGCAAATTCCATAATTACTAAAGCAAGAATCAATGCAAGTATCATAATGATAATGGTTTCTACGAAGAATTGAATCACAAGATCGATTTTTCTTGCTCCAGAGATCTTTCTTAAGCCTATCTCTTTTGCCCTGGTTTGACCTCGGGTTAAGGTCATATTGATAAAGTTGAAGCAAGCCATAATCAATATTATAACAGCGATTGCTGCGAAAATTCTAACATTTTGAATATTGCCCGGGTTAATTTCCCCGATCAATTTAGAGTTTAAATGAATTTCTCTGAGAGGTTGGAGGTAGATCTTTGCAAGTTTCTCTACACCTTTGGATGGGAAATAGCTCTCTAATTGCCTGATGAAGGAATCTGAAGGATTGCTCCTAAATTTCAGGAAGCCATAAGTAAAGTAACTATCCCAGCGTGATATTTGGGAGTCACTGTTAAATGTTGATAAGGGAACGTATATCGAAGCATGAATCTGAGATTCTTGAGGAACATCCTTAATAATGGCACCAATATCGACAATGGATTTATTATCAACGAGACAGGATGTTCCAATGATGTCTGAACCGTTACTGTATCGTTTAGCTACCTTTTCGGTGATAACTATTTTACCTGTAGCTATAGCTTCTCTGGGATCACCCTGAATTACCTCAAGTGTGAAGATGTTAAAGAAATCAGGCTCAATGCTTATTATCTCCGATTCGTGGAAAGGTTTGTCGTTAACCATAAAGATATGACTGCTCTGTTTTATGTAACGGCACCCGGCTTCAATCTCGGGATAATCCTCTTTCAATGATGGAACTAGCGCAGGTGGACTTACTGCAAAACCTGTATCTTTACCTTGAGAACTAATTGTAATTTCTAACCGATAGATATCATCATAATGATTATTAAATTTATCCCAATTGATCTCACTTCTTATCCAAAGTGAGATTAGAAAAACTGCAGAAATTCCCAAAGCAAGATTGAGAATGTTGGATATTGAGTGAAACTTAGATTTTTTAAGATTGCGCCACGCACTTACGATATATTTAGAAAACATAATCCCCCCAGATATAATGTTTAAAATATTTATTTAATTCATTTCTTTTATGACATTTATCGCTTCTTCAAGCGTTATGTCTTTTTTCAGGTTTGATATCCACTTTTCCGATTCAATTTCATCTTCGTTTATATCAGGATTCTCTTGCGGTATATAATCAATTTTCAATATTGATAATTGTTCATTCTCATCAAATTTAAGATTAACCTTTTTCTGTTGATCTCTTATGATTTTATTCTCTTGAATGACGTCAGCAATTGAGATATTGCGTATCGTTTTTTCAATTCTTTCTTTCAGAATTTCATTGCGTTGATCAAGCTTAGCAAAGTTCTCATTATTCTCGATACGTTTATTAAGTTCCTGTCGTAGATAGTCGAGATTGTGGATAGAACCGGTAGGTTGATAATTACTGCGTTCGATAGTATCCCATGGAAGTGCATAATCATATTCCTGTTCACCAACATCGAGATAATCGTAGTTATCAGGAATGACGAGGTCTGATTTAACACCTTCGAATTGGGTTGATTCGCCACTGGCGCGATAGAATTTCTGGATTGTAACCTTGAATGAGCCCAATGGTTTCATCTCTTCAAAACGTTCGGCAAAAACTTGATCCAGGCTGGCGACAGTTTGCACAGTTCCCTTACCAAAGGATTGTTCCGGGCCCATGATAATACCGCGATTATAATCCTGCATTGCTGCAGCCAAAATTTCTGAAGCAGAAGCACTGAGCTTATTTACCAGGATTACTAACGGACCATCATAATAGGTTTTATTATCAGTATCACTATCGATTCTGGGATTGCCTTTTTTCCCCTGAACCTGTACGACAGGACCTTCATCAATAAATAATCCGGCAACACCTACAGCATCGGGTAGTGCACCACCACCATTGTTTCTAAGATCCAGGATTAATCCATCTATTGAACCGAATTTCTCGATTGCCATTCTGATGTCATCGGTTGCATTTCGTTCTGTTTTTCCGGTGAAATCACGGTAGAATTTTGGTAGTTGGATATATCCGATTTTGTCCGATACATCATTGATTAAGGCAGCTTTAGCAAAAGTTTCTTCAAGAATTATTACGTCTCTGATCAACGAGATGATTTTTATCTCACGACTTGGTTTTCTAACAGTTAATCTAACCTCGGTACCCTTTTTACCTCGGATATATTTCACTGCTTCACGAAGAGGCATTTCGACAATATCAACCGGTTCTTCATTACCTTGAGCAACCTTGAGAATAACATCCTCTGGTTCCAGCTCTTTATTGCGCCAGGATGGACTTCCCGGGATGATCTCCGATACACTTATCAAACCATCTTCTTCACTTAACCTGGCGCCTATTCCTTCGAACTGACCTGTCATGTCCATGTTGAAATTTTCCTGTTCCAATGGTGGCATGTAGGTGGTGTGGGGATCAAAGATATTGGTGATTGTGTTGATAAACATGGCGAATTTTTCCTCTTCGGAACGTTGATTCAATCGTCGAAAGAGGTTATCCATGCGTTTATTTATTTTTTCCCGTGCTTCTATTTCATATTCAGTGATCAATTCATTGTTATTAAAGTATTCAACAGTGTCGATATCCAAACTATCACCAGCGGCAGATGCATCTTCAACCAGTTCAAGATATTTCAGGGTTGTTTGAAATTTTAGCATTTTTCTCCAACGATCGCGTAATTCACTGATATCGTTACAGAATGTAAGTTTCTCCGGATCGGTTTCAAGAGTCTCAACAGCTTGATAATCAAAAGGTTCCTGCATCAGTTCATGGACAATTCTCTTAACCTGCAGGGTACGCATATCATGTAAGGTGTCTGCCAGGATGTAGAAGGTAAAATTCTTTGCTTTTAATTGATCATCAAGTTGATCCCTGTATTTGGCGATCCGATTAATGTCAGATTGGAGATAAAAACGTTTATTATAATCCATGCGTTCGAGGTAAAGATCATAAACCTTTTCAGAGAAATCATCATCAAGATTTTGAGGAGAAAAATGCCAATTGCTCAATAAAGATAGAATCATATCGGAGATAACACGTTCCTTAAGTGATACTGCTGCAAAAGCCGATGTCAGAAGTGATATCGCTAAGAGAATTATAATAATTTTTTTCATAATTAATCCTTTATAAAATCTTTACACACCTTTTTGAGAAATTATCCCAATGTGTCAAAGTTTGAATTTATTTTTATCAAATTAGCAATTTCTATTCCCATTACCTTAACGCTTTATTTAGTTTGGATTAGCCATAATTAACCTGCATAGAAAATGTTCGTTTGTGGACAATTTATGTACAATATCGGTTATGTGATTTTACTGGAACTGGTTGAAGCGTGTGAAAAGGAATTAGCTCGCTACACTCGCGGAATTTACTCGCTGACGCTTGTGGAAATTACTCACTTCGTTCGTGGAATTCATTGTCCGTGAGCTTCTTTATGGATAACTGGCGTTTTTTATTTTTTTCAACGAACGATACTAACAACACGAACAAAGACAAAAGAACAAAAGAACAAAGAAAAAAGGAAAAATAAAAAAGGCGTTTAAGCAAAAGTTTGTAAGATTGA
>CAYYLA010000031.1:0-11845 GCA_964441785.1 uncultured Candidatus Cloacimonadota bacterium
CCTTGTTCCGGCCTTACATCGAGCACAGGTCTTTAATCGAGCTACACTGAACCGTCTTAAAACAGGTACGGAATCGGGTAATGTTTTACAATCTGCCAAGCAAATATCCTCCTATTATGAGCAGGAGACTGTATACAAGATGGAGGTTTTGATAGAATCAATTCAGGTATATATCGGTATGTTTATTGGTCTTGTAATCACCATGCTTACAATTGTCTCCTCTGAGATAGCGATGGTATCACCACCAGCACCAGGGGCTATGTAATGGTTCGCAGAACACGCTTCGGACAGATCCTGTTAAGTAAAGGCATTATAACCGAAGAGGTATTACGACAAGCATTAAAAATTCAGGCTGACGAAGACAATAGTAATCCACGCGCACTGGGAGAGATCCTGGTACAGGATTTTAAAATAGACCATCATCTTATCTTCGGATTATTAGCTGAATTGTATGCATTTCGAGAAGTAAAAATAGATCCCACTAAGGTTGATGAGACCCAGATAAAACATACGAAAGAGATTTTAAATAAATTTGAAGAAGATTTTAAAAAAGAATTATTATTTAAAAAAATATTACCCTATCAACTTCAGGCTGGTAGAAGGAATACATTAATCGTTTTATCATCTAACCCTACAGATAAAATATTGGATAAAATCACAGCCTATACAGACTTTAAGAAATATGAGGTTGTTTATTGTAAACTTAAGGTTTTAGAAGAGCTGATCAATATAGTTGCACCGCAGAAGAATGAATTTCTAGATTTACTGGAGGAATCGGGAGATCTGGGAACGGAATCAGAGATGGATTCCGAAGGCTCATTGGATGAATATGCCCTTGATGAAGAGATCAATAAAAGTCTGTTGGTTAATCTGTTTGAAGGATGTCTCATAGAAGCGGTACGTAAAGGAGCATCGGATGTTCATATTGTACCATCAGGACCATCATCAATCGATTTTAATTTCAGGGTTGATGGTAAATTAATGCTCTGGTACAGACAGGAAAACACCTCACCCGAAGCGATAGCTGCTGTGGTAAAGGACAGAGCAAACGGTGTTGATCGTTTTGAGCGTGACACTGCCCAGGATGGTTTTGCTCAACGACCTGTTGATGGTAATGTTATCCGTTTTAGAATATCCATAATCCCTATTGTATCAGAAGAATTTGAACGACGTTTCGAGAGTGTGGTTATCAGGGTAATAGATGACAGAAATGTAATCACAGACCTTAAGAAATTGGGATTGCAAACCCAGGCAGAATCAGATTTTATCAAAGCAATATCTAAATCCAAAGGTATTGTACTACTTACGGGACCAACCGGTAGTGGTAAAAGTACCACCTTGATGGCAGCGTTGCATCATGTTATCGATCCAACCATAAATGTGCTCACCTGTGAGGACCCGGTTGAATATGTAATCAGAGGTGCGAGACAGATAAAGATCAATAACCGTTTGAGTTTTGAGGATGCTATCAGAGCTATCCTTCGACATGACCCTGATGTTGTAATGGTTGGTGAGATTCGTGATAAAGAGACAGCAGAAACAGCTATCAAACTTGCTAACACTGGTCACTTAACATTCTCTACATTGCACACCAACGATGCACCCAGTGCTGTATCTCGATTATTTAAAATGGGAGTAGAAACATTCCTGTTGGCTTATGCAATTAATATTATTATTGCACAACGTCTTATCCGCAGGGTTTGCAAACATTGCAGAAAACCCATAGCTAAAGATAAGTACCCTTTTGCAATTGAAATGGGTATGACAGAAGAGGAATTAAATTCGGGTAAGATATATGAAGCAAACGAAGAAGGTTGTAAATTTTGTAATAATGGATATAAAGGACGAACCACAATCTGCGAAGCCCTTTATTTCAGTACAGAGGTAAGAAAAGCAATTGTAGAATCAGGTGATGATATTGATGAAGAACTAATTCGTAGTATTGCCGAAGGTCAGGGAATGCTCTCCATGAAAGAATCCGGACTTGATCGTGTAAGAAATGGATTGACTACTCTGGCAGAAATTACTTATGCTACATCGGAGGATTAGTTATGAATACTGGACAAATGCTGTTAGTTATGCTGGCAATTGTACTTTTTTCAAGTATTATTGTCTCCACCCAGAATAATCTTTTCTCCCTGGCCAATATTGCTTATCGAACCATGTTCTCCATGCAGGGATATAAGATTGCCGATAGATTCCTTCAGGAGATTGATGCCTATCATGTAAGTGGTGGTAAAACCTTTTCTGAGATCCAGAACGATTATACCTTTACTGATTCAATTATACGGGTAAATGCTGTCGATTATTTTGTTAGTGGTCAAACACGCTGGAGTGACCAATATGGTGGTGCAGCTGCAGATACTCTGAAGCGCTACCAACGCATTGATTTACGTGTTTATTATATGCTTGGGAAGGATACTATCCGCATCGGTACTGATGAAAACCCAGTCAGCTATATCTACGGGAGAATGGAATAATGGCTGCCCTGATAGATGCTGTTGGAGCAACATTGATTGGCGGTCTTCTCCTCCTGGTGATGATGAACTCAATGTTCAATATTCAAACCCAGGCAATTAATATTGAAAAATTGGTACTTCTTACTCAAGTATCAGAAAATATATCAACCGTTGTCTCTGATTATTTGAATATGGCAGGTGCCGGAACAACGGGAGGGATACTGGATTCAACTGGTGTTTCTCGATTACGATTCACCAGCCGTGATTCATCCTTTGCCAGCACCTTGAGAACCTACGATTTTATCCAACAGAACCAGACAGACCTTGGATATCCCTTTGAGATTCATGTTGATGGCGCATTGACAGCTGGTCCTTATCTCTTATCATCACCTCTGGAAATAACCTATTTTAATGAGGATGATCAGGTAATAGGTTTTGTTAATAATTTTATCCCAACCGGTAGCTTAGGTGATATCAGATATGTAAGGATGAGATTAGAATTTTACTTCGATTCCATCTCCCCAATGCAGGCTCCAGGTCCAGATGATACAGACCCACACAATATTATAATTTTATGGCGTTATTTTATTAATACATATTTATAAAGGAAATAGTATGAAATATTTAGAGATTGATAATCCCGAAAAACTAATGTACTCATGGTGGTCAAAGATTAGATGGTTTATTGTAATTGTTTTATTTGCTATAGGTATCTTACGCGTTAATCAAATCCAGCAAACCTATCCAACCATAATATTTATTGTTACGTTTTTAGGTATAAGTATATTGAACATGCTCTACCATCTGCAGATTCTTGCCCCTAATACCTGGGTCGCCGCATTGCAGATAATTCTGGATATTGTATTTGCTACTCTTGTTGTCCACTTAACCGGGGGGATGGATAGCCATTTTGTCTGGATCTATCTGGTTGCCGTCATAACAGCTAGTTTGTCCATAGATAAAGCAGGAGGCTTTATCTCTGCGATGATTGGGAGTATGAGTATGCTCCTGCTGATAATGACCTATAGCTATAATTGGCTTGAACCTGTAACAGGATCCAATTTCTCCAATGATATCCCATCCCAAACTATTTTTCTGATATCATACACTGCACTTTTCAGTGGTATAGCATTTGTTTCCAGTTATATCAGTACCCTCCTTAAACAAATAGCCGTACGTACTAATGCGTTGAAAACAGAATTACACAATCAGGCAGAGAAAATTGCTAAATCCAGCGAGATTCTTGAATCTAATAATGACAGCATTATAAAATACAAAGAGGTAATCGAAACAGCCGCTTCTATCGCCGGAATCGACCATGATATAAATAACCCACTTACCATTATTTCACTTTCTATCAGGAGAATTAAAAAGGCAGCGGCAGAGTATAATGACATGAAATTGATTAAAGCTAGTGAACAGATGACAGAAGCAATAAATTCGATAAATGGAATATTAGTTAGATTGCAGAAACTAAAAAGACTTGAGTTAATTAAAGAAGAAAGAAATAAACAACAAGGGATATAATTATGAAAAATCATATCTTAATTGTAGATGACGAACAAAACATCCGCGAGGTTTGCAAGGAATTGCTGGAAGAGGAAGGTTATAAGGTAACACTGGCCGTTGATGGTCAGGACGCCTTGGATAAGATGGACATTGACAGCTACGATCTGTTCCTGATAGATATGGCTATGCCACGAATTGGTGGTCTTGATCTAATGAAAATGATCAAGAAAAAACAACCATTAGCCGTAATCATAATCCTAACCGGATTCTCCAGTATAGAAGGAGCTGTAAAAGCGGTACATGCTGGAGCGTTCCAATATCTATCCAAACCAATTAATGCTGATGAGCTTATTGAGGCAGTAAAGAGTGGTCTTCAATATTCACAAGATCTCTATGGACCTCTGCAAAAAGCATTTGAACCTGCTACTGATGTAAATAAAAAAGAACCCATCATGTTGCATGGTTTTACACCGGAAGAGAAAGTAGATTTCATGGAACTGGGCCATATACGAAAATTTGATATTGGTGAGAATATTGCCTTAGGCGAAAATCAAGCAGGCTCAATTATTGTAGTTGAATCAGGTGATGTATCCATCTGGTTAAATAACACAACCGTGGATTATCTTCAGAAATGGGATTCCTTTGGAGAAGAGAGTTTTATTCTGGCTGGAACATCCTCTAATTTTTCATTACGAGCAGAAACTGTTGTTAAAGTTCGATATTTCGAACGAAAAAAATTGCTCGATTTCTTTGCATATAAGGGTGAAAAGTTACTAAAACGATTCATGATAAACCTGGTTAATGGTTCATACTTTAAGTGGAGAAAATCAATTAAGAGAATCGTAATGTTGAAGCTCGTAACTGGCGATAGACAATAGGCTTAAGGCTTTCAGGTCTTTTCCAATAAATATTGTGTAAATTAATAATTTAGAGTCTGGTATATTACTCAGACTCTGAATTTTTATTTTGAAAAGCCCATAACAAGAGGATTTGTAAGGGCAAGAATGGATAAAAAAGCTTGACACTAAAAATTATTATACATACTTAGAGAAGTATTTTTTTATATTTATGATGAAGGGGAAATTATGAGTTTATCATTTACTCCGGAAATGCAGGTAACATTGCCAGAATATCTAACAGGAACTAACAGATTCCAGAACATCAACAAGATGATTACATTTAATACATCTTGGAGAAAAACAGCATATGAGCACTTGGTTGATTTATTAAAAAAAAATGAAAGAGCTCAATGCCTCTGATATAGATTTTGGCGGACCAAGCTCAAGAGGCCAGATATGGTTCAGGATTTATGGTGAGAAAAAACCCTGCGAAGATTTACAATCATATAATGAAGATGAAGTTGCTGCAATTCTTTTAAGTGTGCTTTCTAATGATCAGAAAGTGCTTTTGTTTAAAAACAAAAATGTGGATTTCTCCTTAGGTGTACAATTAGAAGAGGGAAAACCTAAAAGTAGATTTAGAGGTGATGTTTATTACGAAAGCAATTCCCTTGTCTGCAATTTTAGAAGAATAAATGAAAATCTATTCAAAATTGAAGATATTGGATTTCCAGATCCAATTGTTAATAGATTTAATCTTCATTACGAAAAACAGGGTCTGGTATTAGTAACAGGAATAACAGGTTCAGGTAAATCATGCACATTGGACTCAATCGTAGATTTAAATAATCATAACAACAATTCTCATATCGTAATTATTGGTAATCCAATCGAATACGTTCATCAATCAGATCGTTGTATTATCAGGCACAGAGAACTGGGTGAAGATGTACTCTCTTTTAGAGAAGGAGTGATTCAGGCTTTGCGTCAAGACCCCGATATTATTGTGGTTGGAGAGATGCGTGATGCTCCAACTATTGCAACCGTTCTGGAAGCAACGGATAGTGGTCACAAATGCTTTTCGACCTTGCACACAAGTTCTGCGATTGATAGTATTCATAGAATTGTTGGAGAATTCCCACCTATTGAACAAGAAAGGGTAAGAAACCGTTTAGCTGATACATTGAGAATCATTGTTTCTCAGAAATTAATTCCCGATAGAAACGGAAAACTCACACTGGCAAAAGAGATACTTTCGGTAAACAGTTCTGTCCAGGCTGCCATTAGAAATGCCAATATAAATGAGATATATCAGATGATAAATGAAGGTAAAAAATATGGTATGATCACAATGGAACAGGATCTTTTCTCGCTTTATAAAAGAGGTTCTATAACAAAAGCAGCAGCCATGAATTTTGCCAATAATAAAAAACGGATGACTCAATTGCTAACCTATTAGGAAGTTATTTTATGGCAAAGAAAAGTGACAAATTTGCATTTGGGATCTTTCAGGACGGATTAACAGTTAAAATTGCTGAATTGATCTCAATTGACGGTACTGTCAAAATATTGAGATTAGGAAAGACCGAGTTAAGAGCTCCATTATATCCAAAACCAACCGAATCGTTGGCAGAAGATTATCTTAGTTTGGACAACTATACTGAAGAGACAGAAGAGAAAAAGGATATTGAGGATTTTGATGAATTATCAGAGTTAAATCAACTGGAGAGCCTTGATATTCCTGAGACTCTGGAAGGCGGAAGTCTTCCGGTTACCATGGATTCCGAACAGGAGATGGAAGGAGCTGAGTCCTATCTCCAAAGTGAAGAATCTGTTAACGGTAAAAATGATCTGCAACGTTTGTTACAAACCTTCCCCATTACCAAAGGTAAAATCGCCTTCAGTACTAATGATGAACAGGTGACTTATCACCAATTTGATTCTGCATTTGCAACCAGCAAATTACGGAAAAAATTACGTCAGGAAATCCTATCCAAAGAAGAACTCAAAGCAAAAAAATATGCGCTGGATTACATCCTTAATCCTAATGGATCAGGATTAGCCTTTGTACATCGTGGACAATTTGAGTTATTGGATGCCACTCAGGAATTGAACCCAATTCTTACCAAAAAGAAATTCATGTATAGTCACATAGATACAAATGAGATTTCTTTAATTAATCTGGTTAAAAATTGTTACGACTATCCTTCTGAAGATTTTGTAACAATTCTTTATATAGGTATAGATTATAAGGTAGGGATTGTCTTAAAAGATAATAATCATATAAAGACATTCCCCATAATTATTACGGAAATAGATCCAGAGAAAAAGCGACAGGCTATTTATTCCAAAATCATTTTGGAGCAGGATATATCAAACACACCAATTACCCAGCATGTAATACTGGCAGGTGAAGATGTAACAGACGAGGATGTTGCCTTTTATCAGGAAAAGGGATTCTATTGGGATCCTTTAAAACGATTGGAATTAAGTAACTTAGAGCTGGTAGAGACCAATGAAGATTTGGATTCTTCAGAAATAATTGCTCAATATGCAATCCCTATCTCACTGGCCTGGAAAGCATTAGACGTAAAGGGCACTAAATTTCATCAGTCCAATCTGCTTCCGACCAAAATCCTGGAAAGTCAGAAATATTTTAAAATCGCCTGGCATGGTTTTTTAACCCTGGCAATAATTTTCTATGTCGCACTTTGGGGTACTTTAAAAAATCTTGAAATTAAACAGGAGATGCAGAATCTTCAAGTTAAACAAACACAGGTTCAAACAGAAATTTCTGAGGTCCAAAGAAAGATCACCCAGGTAAATATAGTTAAAGACAAAATAAATGTAATAGAGAGTAAGAATCAGTTAGTTAAAGATATAGTTCAGGATAAGAATCAATGGAACACAATTTTCACAAAAATATCAAAAGGTTATAGTAAAAATAGAATTTCCTGGATTGACAATATCAGAAATAATAAAAATCAAATTATGCTCTCGGGTTATACCTCCAAACGTAGGAATATTATTGAATTTTCTTCATATTTCCCAGATTGTGAGATTAAATCCATAACCCCGATTTTTATTGAAGATATACCTATCTGGGATTTCGAGATGCTTTATTCGTATCCAAAACCTGGTAAAGAAACCCCTCAAAAGATTGAGATTATTGCACCACCAGAGGTTACATCAGATCAAATCGAATCGATGGATGATGTTACATTGCTCTACCGCGATATTATCACAACCTACTTCTCCGGTAGAATTACAGAAGCACACCAGCGATTTATAGATTTTGCTAATAAGTATCCAAACCATAAACGTGCATATAATGCCCTTTATTTTACAGGTGAATGCCATTATCTGGAGAGCAACTATCAAAAGGCTATTGATATCTTTAACCAAACCCTCACGCAGGGTGGATCGAAGAATGGAGATTGCCTGATGATGCTGGGTAATTGTTATGAAAAAATGAATAATGAAGATAGAGCTATTGCATATTGGACTCGTTTGATCAATGAATATCCGGATCATGAGTTGTATGAACTGGCTAGATATAAGTTGCAGAACAAAGGATAGATAATGAATTATGCTTTAAGAAATTCAATAATTCTTGCAATCTTACTGATAATATTGGTTACAGGATTTGTAATTGCAAATTCTCGATTAGGTAAAGAGCGAGATGTTTTGAATACGCAGTTGATTGATGTAACCAATAAACTGAAGAATCTGAAAGCTGCAAATCCCGATTTTAATGATCTGGATAAATTAACCGACCAATATCAGCAAATGTACGCTGTTGAACAAAAACATGGGAAGGTAATTCCTGTTTCAAATTCGCCTACTGATTCTTATTTATATCTAATTGATCTAATAGACAAATTCTGTCCGGGACTAGATTTTGATTTTCGTTTGAGAACCAGTTCCAAGGATGATTTTGCCACCTATAACAGTTATGATATAACGGGTATAGCAAACATTAACTCCATCTATAAATTCATCACACACATTGAGAAAAACTACATGCTTTATACAATAGAAAATCTTGAGATAATGGAAGAGATGTTAACAGACCCTGATACGCAGGATTTTCTCCAGGATCAGGTTAGTTTCAGAATTGTTGTTAATGCATATTTCCAGGAAAATCTTGTTCAAACAGTTAAGAATCCAAAAATCAGAAATATTGCAGTAAACAAACTAGCATATAATCCCTTTAGAACACGTATACATGCACCGCAATTTGACAGTGAAGAGGATAAATATGTTAATGTTAATTTTATAAGTATCGTTGGTTTAACACCTGACAGAGTATTTGTCAGGAATGAAAGCGAAAAGGTTGAGACACTCCAGGTAGGTGATAAAGTAGCCTATGGATCGTTGGAACAGATTGACTGGGAAAACCAAAGTGTGATATTTAAAATAAATCAGACAGGAATAACAACCACGAAAATTTTATATTTTGATAAGGAATAATTATGAAAAAGACTACTATTTTTATGTTGATTCTTTTAGTTTTTTGTACTCTATTTGCAGTTGAAGAGACAGGCTACAGTAAAGATCAGTTGATAACATTACAGAAAGAGACACCTTTTGTAGAAGCCATGCGATTAATCGAGCAGCTTTCTCAACAATATGAAGGAAGAAAAATAGTTAATCTTTGCAGTTATACAGACGCTATCCGGATGCCTATAAGACAGACCTATTGGAAGGATGCTCTTGCCTACATAACCGAGTTTAATAATATAATACTTACTGAATTACCTGGAGCTTATCAGCTATCAAATCCCGAGAAAATTGAGTCTCTTGGTGGAGAGCAGTTAGCACCGGACACAAAACAGGTAAGGATAAGTGCAGTCTTCTTCAAATTAAATGAATCCTTTTCTAATAATGTTGGTATAGACTGGTCAACCCTCATAGATGGGGAGGTTAAAGCATCAGTCAATTTTAAGGGAGCAGAAGCGGTTGCAGATGATCTATTTGGTATAACCGGATCAACAAGTTTGGATGCTGGGGATTATACAATTGATGTTAATACTTTGTTCAGGGTTATTGAAGCCTATCAGGAAGGAACTGTTTTAGCCCGACCAAACGTGATTGTACTTTCAGGTAAAACAGGTAATATTCAGGTGGGTGAAGACTTCTCTATCAAAACAATTGATGATGATGGAAATACAACAGATGAATTCTTCTCTACCGGTATTATTTTGGATGTAACCCCTACCATCCTCAAACAGGGAGATAAAGAGGCCATCCATCTAATAGCAAGCGTAGAAAACAGTTCGGCTATTCCCGGAGATATTTCAACAATTATTACTAAAAGTACATCACAGACAGAGTTACTCCTTTATGATGGAGAAGAGACTGTCATCGGTGGATTATATGATACGGATTATCAGGTTATAAGACGTGGTATTCCATTATTAAAAGATCTTCCCTGGTGGGTTTTTGGTATCAGATATTTAACCGGTTATAACTCCAAGGAAAAGAGTTCCGGAGAGATGATAATTTTATTAAAGGCTGAGATACTTAAACCTATTATTGAACGAAGAGATAAGATGTTGAGTATCAAAGAAAAAATTAGCGAAACCCGTGAAGATAATAGACAAATCGAGAATCTATTTGATCAGGATTTAAAATCCTTAGAAGAAGCAGCAAAGGATAAATAAAATGAAAATTAAACAATGGCTTTTAATCATTTTATCAGCTGTAATTGGTTTATCAATAATATTAGGTGGTTGCGATTCATTGGTCTCTCCCGATGAAACGGTAGCACCCTATGATCTTGAGCTGGAAAAAGTTTCCGAAGGACGTATTCAGTTCAGCTGGGAATATACCTATCCTGAAGATGACTCCATTTTTTATTATGTCAGTAGATTCAATGGCAATACATGGATAAACTTGTTCAGCATAACTGAAGATCAATTCTTTTACGATAATATTCCAACTAATGATTCACTTGTATATGCTTATAAAGTATATGCAGAAAACATCACATCCGATTACGTATCACCACCATCAGAGGTTATAGCTTACTTCTCTGAATATGCCGACCCCTCTGACATGGAGATCGAACAATTATCACAGGAAGAGATTAAAATAACCTGGGATGATCACTCAGTTGGTGAAGATGGCTTCTATCTATCCAAAAAAGTAGGAGAAAACAGTTGGCAATCAGAATACCGTACACTACCAGCTAACACCATCGAATTTACAGATATTGCAGAAATGTATCAAGAAGTTCAATATAAAATCTTTGCCTTCAAAGGTATCTCCGAAAGCAGCAAAATAGAAGCTGCTATTACAGCTACATTAAATACACCCACTGATCTCACTATTACTAAGATAGATCCACAAAAAGTCAGATTGAATTGGACTGATAACAGTGAAGCTGAAGCTGGATTTATTATTGATAAGAAAATCGGATATCTTGATTGGCAATTGAATTACGCTACCGTCGATAGCAATATCACCACCTATGTTGATGATATTCTGGAACCCTGCGGTACATTCACCTATAGAGTAAGAGCTTATAATGGTGAATTTTTCTCAGAAAATAGTGAAGAGTCAGACATCAATATTTTCCTGGATGTGGTTGGAGAAGTAACAACAGCTGGTTCACCACAAGATATTTTTATCTCTGAATCCACAAACTGGTATGCTGCGATTGCCGATAATTACAGTGGAATCTCCGTGGTAGATTGTATTGATCCAAGTAACCCTGAAAGCCAGGACTATAATCAGGAAGGGTTACCAGATAGAACCTTCTCGGTCTTTGTAAAAGATAATTTTGCCTTCCTGACAACCCAGGCAGGATTAGAAGAACATGGCTGGCTTTATGTTGTCGACCTGTCCCCTATTCTGCCATATCATAATGAAGAGTTCCCAAGCGTTTTGTATCTTGCAGGTGCATACCCAATTACAGGTAATGAAAACGACACCTACGGGCTGATTACAGTTATCCTGTTACCACCATTATCCAACAGTTTATCAGGATCATATAAGCCATACTTCCACACATAGTGCAGGAATTCTTCTTTC
>CAYYLA010000031.1:11855-15810 GCA_964441785.1 uncultured Candidatus Cloacimonadota bacterium
GAGATTATGCTTATATTGCAGATGGTGAAAATGGTCTGGACATTGTCTATATAACCACCTCTAATCCGGGATTCATCGCCAATTGCCCAACCTCTGGAGTTGCTCGTGGTATATTTATTAGAGAAAACACAGCTTATATCGCCTCTGGTTTAGGTGGTGTTGATATTGTAGATATCTCCGATCCTTATAATCCTTATATTAGTAAGACATATCCATCTTCAGGGATATCTATAGATGTTAAAGAGTTTGATAATCACTTGTTTGTAGCAGATGGGGAAAATGGACTGAAGATTATTGATCAATCTACTGATTCCGAAATCTATGTTGAGACTGGTGGTTTCGTTAATAGTGTTTATGTTCAAGGTCAGGATAGATTTCAGGAAGATCACGTCTATGTCCTGGATAAAGAACAAGGCTTGTTTGTTGTCGATATAAGTGATATAAGTAATCCCTATGTTTTAGGACATTTCTCAATGGATAGCGATCCAAGATATTTGGATAAATTTTTCCAGTCCAGTTATGTCTATATAGCAGATGAAGATGGCATGAAAATTGTTCAAGTTGCACCATAAAATTTTAAAAAAATAAATTAACCGGAGGGTTATATGAAGAAGTTACTGATTCCATTATTTTTATTCATTGTTCCGGCATTGATGGCGCTGAATGTAAGTGGTTCCGTCTCTGGCACGTGGTCTATCGCCGATAGCCCTATAAATGTGATAGGCGAAATACAGATTGATTCCGGCGACCAATTAACAATTGAACCGGGAGTAGATGTTGTTTTTAACGGGCATTTTAAGTTCTATATTTATGGTAGATTATTGGCTGTTGGTGAAGAGGGTAATCTAATTTCCTTCTCCGCTTTGGATAGTGAAGCCGGCTGGCATGGTTTACGATTTGTAGACAATGATTTCAATGGACAGGATGATTCTCAATTGAGTTATTGTACCATTCGTGATGGTAATGCCACAGGTACAGTTCCGGATTATCGTGGTGGTGGTGTGTATGCAATTAACTCATCCGAGTTGATGATATCCAACTGTATCATTACCGAGAACAAATCTCAGAGTGCTGGTGGTGGTATCTATCTTGATTCCTCAGATATTATAATTACCGATACAAAAATTACTCATAACGAAGCTGCAGGATCCGGTGGTGGTATATTTATCTTAGATTCTGCTCCTCAATTATCCATGGTAGAAATCATGAATAATACTGCTGTTTATGATGGTGGTGGTATCAACTCTCACGGATCTCAACCCTATTTAAATCGTGTTGTAATAACCGGAAATACAACTGAATGGAATGGTGGCGGTATAGCCGCATATAATAACTCAATGGTTACCCTGGTAAATGGTACAATTTCAGAAAACTTCTCTCCGCAGGATGGTTGTGGTATAGCGGTACTTTACAATTCACAATTGGATATGTTGAATACAATCCTTTGGAATAATTTTCCTTACGAAGCATACATATCAAACAGTGGTGAGCTAAATATTGATTATTCCGATGTTCTTGGTGGAGCTGAAGGTGTTGTAAGCTATGGTGTCTTAAATTGGATGGATGGAGGAAATCTCAATATTGATCCATTATTCAGCGATCATGATAATGATGATTTTACTCTTCAGGCAATATCTCCGGTAATAGACGCCGGTGATCCTGATCCAGCATATAATGATGTAGATGGAACCAGAAATGATATGGGAGCATATACATATCTCCAGGCGGGTATTAGAGGTTTTGTTGAGCTTACATCCGGTGATGGTATTCTGGAAGAGGTTGAAATAACGGTATATGAAGCAGGTACAGAAAATGTTATTGCAACCACCTATCCAAATGAATTTGGCATCTATTCTGTAACTGTACCTGAAGGATTTTATGATGTAGAAGCATATCTAGCCGGATATCATTCTTACCCGGCGGATTATGAAGATGTTGAAGTTATTGCTCAACAACTTACCACAGGAATTGATTTCCAGATGAATCAGATTGCACAGGGTTCTGTTTATGGTGTCGTAACTGTAGAAGGTGTTGGTAATCCTGCTGACGTGATTATCAGTGCTGGCGAGGAAGAAACAAGTCCAACCTATGACACAGTTCTGGGAATCTGGTGGTATGCGCTTTATCTTAATCCGGGATATTATGATGTTACAGCCAGCCTTGTAAGTTATCAGGATTCGACCGTAACAGGAGTTCTGGTACAATCCAGCCAGCAAACATCTGGTGTAAATTTCCACATGCGCCCAATCACCTTTGAAGGATATGTCAGTGGTCATGTAACCCTGCTGGGTGGAACAGGTGATGTAAGCCAGGTAGAAATCTCTGTAGATGGTTCTGAAGATATTTTCTATCCAGATTCAACCGGTTACTATTATCTGAATCATCCCGGTGGTATTTACAATCTCACAGCATCATTGGAGAATTATACTTCAATAACGCTGTATGATGTTGTAATTGTAGAAGATCAATTAACCCCCGATGTTGATTTCACCTTGATCAACTGGGTACCTATTTCGGGTACACAATATACTATGTCCAGATTAATGAGATTTGCACTTGATGGACAATACATTTGCGGTACACTAAACAATCAAATTGCAATGTTTGCTGCAGATTCGCTTGGAGTTGAAACATGTAGGGGTGTTGCCGAATGGGATTATGACAATGCTTACTGGTATTGCCATTTTGTTAGTAATGTACAAGCTGGTGAATGGATGTATTTCAAAGTTTATGAATCTTATACTGATAGCATATATACAACCTATGGTGGATTATATTTTGAAGATTGCACTTATACTGATGTTGTTTATGGTTTGTATCTTCCATCACCTGTTCGAGAATTCCATTATCAGCTAGAAGAAGAATGGAACTGGATTTCTTTAAATCTTATCCCTGAAGATAATTCAACAGCGGTTGTTCTTGATCCTTTAACCCCTGATGATGCGTTCCAGATAAAAAAACAGGGTGAATTTTACAACTACGATGACAATGCTGATATATGGACTGGTGCTTTATCATATTTGAGCCCATTGGATAGCTACAAATTAAATGTTAAAAATGATGTAGATGATTTCATCGCTACTGGAATGAGCCCTAATCCTTTAATGCATCCCATTTATTTAACCCCGGGATACAATTGGATGGGTTATCTTCCCAATGTATCTCTAACTCTTGATAATGCATTATCAGATTTTAGTGTACCAGATTCCCTGATTTTAAAAACACAAGAGAAATCCTCTATTTATCTTGGAGAATATGGTGGATGGACAGGTACTTTAGAATATATGGATCCTGGAGTAGGTTATTTGATCTATTATCCAAATGATGATACTACTTACTTCTGGTATCCTGGATATGATTGCTTCAGCGGTTATGAAGAAGAAACCAGAGAGATCACAAGAAATGAAGTAGACTATTCTAAATGGAATATGTTGAAAGGTACTTCTCATAATATGATTACTATGATATCTATTGAAAACCCTGATGGAACTCATATAAATTATGCTGAT
Organism: uncultured Candidatus Cloacimonadota bacterium; assembly: GCA_964441785.1. Taxonomy (GTDB): domain Bacteria; phylum Cloacimonadota; class Cloacimonadia; order Cloacimonadales; family TCS61; genus CAYYLA01. Next base: position 15,365 of record CAYYLA010000031.1, read on the forward strand.
TATGATGCTATTTTCATGGATCAGAATGACAACTGCCGTGGTATAGGTAAACTTATTGATAATTTCTTATACTTTACTGTAACAGGTTATACTAGTAATGAAGATTTACGTCTAGAGCTAGTAAGAAAATCGACTGATGAACACTTTGTTGTAACTGATAATTTCACTTATACAGCAGATGGATTGGAAGGTACTCCAGGTTCTCCTGTGGTTTACACATTTAGAGATTCTGATACAGACACACCTGCTAAATACAATCTTGCGCAAAATTCACCTAATCCATTTAATCCTACTACAACATTCTATTTCTCTCTTCCTGTCGATTCACAGGTTAGTTTTGAAATCTACAATGTTAAAGGCCAATTAGTTACTACGTTATTGGATGATGAAATAAAAGCTGGAAATTATCAAATTGACTGGGATGCTTCTCAATATGCATCAGGTAT
>CAYYLA010000032.1:0-15809 GCA_964441785.1 uncultured Candidatus Cloacimonadota bacterium
ATGAAGAATAAAGAATAAAGATTTATACGCCTTTGGCGTAATAAAGATTTATACGCAATCCAGAGGCTTGTAAACCTTTGGCGTAATGAAGATTTATATGGTCTTGGATTAATAAAGAATAATTGCTGATAGCAGGAGGATATAGATGGCTCAAGTGCTACTGAAAAAAGTTAATAAAGTTTATGATGGGAAAGTGCATGTAGTTAAGGATAACGATCTTGAAATACGTGATAAGGAATTTATGGTTCTTGTTGGTCCTTCTGGTTGTGGAAAATCTACTACCTTGCGTATGATTGCCGGTTTAGAGGAAATAACATCAGGCGAAATTCTAATAGGAGAACGTGTGATCAACAATGTACCACCCAAAGATAGGGATATTGCCATGGTTTTCCAGAATTACGCTCTATATCCACATATGACAGTAGAAGAGAATCTTTCCTATGGATTACGATTAAGGAAGTTTCCCAAGCAAGAGATACAGGAACGAGTAAATGAAGCTGCGGAAATACTTGGATTATCTGATCTTTTGAAACGTAAGCCAAAGGCTTTATCCGGTGGTCAGCGTCAGCGTGTTGCAGTAGGGAGAGCTATCGTACGCCATCCAAAAGTATTTCTCTTTGATGAGCCACTATCCAACCTTGATGCTAAGTTAAGGGTTCAGATGCGTGCTGAGATCAGTAAGTTGCATAAACGACTTGATACAACAATCATCTATGTTACGCATGATCAGGTGGAAGCAATGACAATGGGTGACAGAATAACAGTTCTTCATGATGGGATAATTCAACAGGTTGATACACCACTCAATCTATATGATCATCCAAAAAATATGTTTGTAGCAGGCTTTATTGGAAGTCCTGCCATGAATTTTATCCATGGTGATATTGATACGAAGGAGCAGTTTGCTGCCCCTGGAATCATCTTTCCAATCCCCGATGATCAAAAGGAGAAGATGAAGGATTATGTTGGAAAAGATGTTGTGCTTGGAGTTCGTCCGGAGAATATCTATCCTGATCCTGAAGGATCGATTGAAGCACATATCGAAGTAATCGAACCAATGGGTAATGAGATTATTATCTACTGCTCGATTCATGAAAACAAAGTGATTATTCGTATGGATACCAGGGAGGAGTTCAAGCCAGGTGATACAATCAGGGTCAATATTAAACCAGATCTCACTCATTTCTTTGATAGGGAAACTGAGAAATCAATAACCTATTCGCTTTAAGAATAAAGAATAAAGATTTATACGCCTTTGGCGTAATAAAGAAAAAAGAATAAAGAATAAAGAAAAAAGAATAAAGAATAAAGAATAAAGAATAAAGAATAAGGAATTAAGATTTATACGCCTTTGGCGTAATAAAGGTTTATACGCAATCCAGAGGCTTGTAAACCTTTGGCGTAATGAAGAATGAAGAATGTGCTGCCGCGTCCTAGAAAAAGATTGGCAGACAAGAAGTGAGAAGTGAGAAGGGAGATGAAATCCTTGAAGAGCTATTAATCTTCACCTATCAAATAAAAGCACAGCCCTGAATCAAACAGGCTGTGCTTAGATATCCAAACTAAAAGAGTCTATTCATTACCGTTTCTAATGTGATTGAAGTTAAGTATAAGGTTAAGAAGTACACCAAGGATGGCCGCCAGACCTAAACCTTCTAATTGGAAAGCGCCAAAGGTGAATTTTGCTCCACCTAGTCCAAGAACCAGCATTGCTGCAGTAATTATGAGAATTTTGGCATCAGTAAAGTCAACCTTGTGATCAACCATATTTTTAATACCGATAGAAGAAATCATACCAAAGAGAAGGATAGAAATACCGCCAATAACAGGACCTGGGATAGTACCGATGATTGAGGTGAATTTTGGGACAAATGACAGGATGATAGCGCAAACAGCTGCAATTCTCATTATTATGGGGTTATAGTTTCCGGTTAAGGCAACAGCTCCTGTGTTTTCACTATAGGTGGTGTTAGCAGGTCCACCGATAAGTGCAGATAATGTTGTCGCTAATCCGTCACCAAGCAGGGTTCTATGGATACCGGGTTTGTTGATGAAATCTTTACCTACAACATTACCGATTGCCAGGATATCACCAAAGTGTTCAACAATAGTAACAATAGCTATCGGAACAATTATTGAAATGGAGCGTATGGTGAAAACAGGTAAGGAGAATTGTGGAATACCGAACCAGGCTGCTTCTTTGATAGCAGTAAAATTGACAACGCCAAGCATTATGGAGAAGACATATCCTGCGATTAGGGCAACGAGGACTGGTAGCATGGAGATGAATTTTTTCCCAATTTTCTCAAAAAAAACTTTCACAAAGACAGCAACAGCAAAGGTAAAGATTGCAATAAGCCAGCAACCATTAACACCAAGTTTATCAACAATAGCTTGAGAATATGTACCATTAGCATTACTTATCGCTACCGGGGCAAGGATTAATCCGATCAAAATAATTATTGGTCCTGTTACAAAAGGTGGTAAAATCCGGTGTAAAATCTTTGCATCTATAAATCTGAAAATGAACGCTATCAGAACATAAAGAAGCCCTGCTATAGCTATACCTCCTAAGGCTTCGGGTAGTGATCCGCCTTGAGCTGAAGATACCGCTATTATACCAGGAATAAAAGCGAATGATGAGCCCAGAAATACCGGAACCTGAAATTTCGTTAAAATGTGAAACAACAGGGTACCAATACCTGCTGCAAAAAGTGTTACTCCTACATCCAACCCTGTGATTAAGGGAACCAGAACGGTTGCTCCAAACATCACAAAGGTGTGTTGAAAACCAAGAATCAAATTTTTACCATTAAGATCCTTCATAAATTCTCCTTCTTTTAGTTTATCTTGCTACATATTCTTTCTCAAGATAATTTTTTATAAAATTTCCAGAATAAAGTGATAAAAGTTGAATCTTTGACAAGCTAAAAATGCAATATCTTGTCCATAATTGGATATGTGATGGTTTCTTGGATATAAGAAAATCATCTTGTTCCCCTTGATTAAAAGATTTATCACGGAAGTATTAAATAATTTAAAAAATTAATATTCATCTAAGAAAATTGTGCTTTCTGACGAGGCACAGGAATAAATAGAGTAATATCAAAAAAAGAATATTTGTCAAATTACCTGGGTTATGGATAAATGCTTGACCTAATAAGGGAGTATAAACATATATCACAAAAAAAGGGAGAACAATGGAAAAATCATCGAAGAACAATCCTCTTCATGGGAAGACACTTGAAAAAATTTTAATTGAATTGGAGGAATATTATGGTTGGGCGCAACTGGGTTTAAAAATCAAAATACGATGCTTTTCAAATGATCCTTCTATAAAATCAAGTCTGAAATTCTTGCGTAGAACACCCTGGGCACGATCAAAAGTTGAAGATTTGTACGTTAAAATGTTAAAGGAGAAAGGAGAAATTTACGTTGGATAATAATAAAATATTGAGGCAATTGAGATATACCTTTGATATCTGTGATAATGATATGATAAAAATATTCGCTCTAGCAGATAAAGAGGTAAGTCGATCCGATATCAGTGATTGGTTAAAGCGTGAAGAAGACAGTGATTTCAAAGAGATTGAGGATGTTAATCTGGCGATATTCTTAAATGGATTTATAACCCATAATCGAGGGAAAAAAGAGGGTGCAAAACCTGAACCGGAAAATGAGTTGAATAACAATCTGATACTACGTAAATTGAAGATAGCATTAAATTTACGATCAGAAGATATATTGGATATATTGAAATTGGCAGATTTGCGCGTCAGTAAATCTGAATTGAGTTCTTTTTTTCGCAGAAGAGATCATCGGCATTTTCAGGAATGTAAAGATCAGATTTTGAGGAATTTTCTAAAGGGTTTACAATTCCGGTACAGACCATCAGCTAATCAAAGTAAAGAGGTTTAACATGCAGAATACCAGAAAGAAATTCAAACAGCCCCCTAAAAGATTTCAACCCAGGGGATTAGAGGTTGTTTTTGAAGACAGTGATATCATTGTAGTAAATAAGGAGAGTGGGATTTTATCAGTTTGTATGGAGAAGAATAGAGATCAGACAGCATTTTATCGATTAACAGACTATGTTCGCAAAGGTAATTCTAAATCCAGAAATAGGTTGTATGATGTCGCATCTTTGAACAGATTAATGTCTGGGGTTTTGTTGTTCGCTAAAAATCAGCAGTCAAGAGACTTTTTAAAAGATAATTGGGACAATTTTGAGAAATCCTATATAGCGATTGTAGATGGTGTTCTAGAAGAAAAAAAAGGTTCCATAACCTCAACATTGCTAGAGAATAAGCAGCATCATGTCTATTCTAAACAGATTACTGATAATGAAAATGTATGCACAACACATTATCAGGTGGAGCAGGAAACCAATAAGGTAAGCTTAGTTAAGATTACGTTGAATAAGATAAGAAAACATCAATTGAGGGTACATCTGAATGATTTGGGTCATCCAATAATCGGAGACAAAATCTATGGTGAAAGTGAGATAAAATCGAGACGATTATTACTGCATGCTGAATCGATCAAAATTGTTCATCCAATCACAAAAGAGACATTGATATTGTCAGCTCCAATACCTGAATTATTCAATCGAACAATGAAGAAAAATAATTGATGATCCCGTAGATAAGGTGATAGATGTAATTAATTATGGAATATATGCTTCTGACTTAAGAAATATATCAAGCGTTACATAAAACAACCACCCTGCAAAAAGCAAGGTGGTTGTTTTGTTATTAGATAATTTATATTAGAATACAGTCTGTTTATCAATTGGAGTTTCTAACGCTTTAAGAGCTTTGGCTACTAGATTATAACGCATCTCGAACTCCTGTTCATCTGTCATGGTTGGATCACCAAGGGGGAAGGGAATAGCGACGGTTGGGACGATTCGGTTTGCACCAACAGTGAGAGAGATCGGTGTGATAGTGCACATGTGAACAACTGGGAGAACTCGTTCAATTTCCTTTACAAGCGTTGCACCGCAACGTGTACAGGTGCCTCAGGTAGAGGTTAGTATCACGCCATCAACATTATCTTTTACTAATGCAGCTGCGATTTCTGCTCCCCATTTTTTTGCAGATGCCACTGCCGTTCCATTGCCAGTTGTTGTATAAAAATATTTATGTAACGATCCAATTTTACCCTCTTCTTCCATTCTGCGTAGAGCATCAACTGGCAGAACCCTGTCAGCGTTAGCATTGGCATAAACGGGATCGTAACCACCATGAGCAGTTTCATGGGTTTTGCAGGTGAGGTATTTATATCCTGAGATATCATATTTTCCGTAAAGAGAAGCGCTGGATGATTCAATATGATCAGGATTGCCCAGTGGAACGATACCTCCAGAGGTTACCAGAGCAATTCTTGCTTTATCAAGATTTTCAAGAGGTGCATGAGGATCGACTCTGTCAAAATTTGGCATTGGATATTCTGTTTTGATTTCTCTTCCTTGCAGTTTGTTTACCAGCATATCAACAGCTCTGGTTGAGCCGCGTTTAGTTTTGAAAATATTACTACGTAATCCTCTGGGGATATATCCCTCCTCTTCAGGAGAGCCCAATGATTCATTATTTGCCAGTTTTAAAGCAAGTTTACCCATTTGTGGTAATGCTTTACGCATACCAGCTGCACTATTGGTGGTTTTTGCTATGATGATATCTTTGGCAAACATGTCTACACCGGGGTTTTCTTGATACATACCGCTGATTACTGGAATACCGAAATTCTCTTTAACTGCTTTTGAAATTGAACCGCAGGCTACACCATAACGCCCTGCATTGAAGGCAGGACCAGCAATGAATAGATCCGGCTCAAAGGGTTTGATCATCTCTAAAATGGTTGTAATAGCTTCATTGCTGTTCTCATTAAAATATGTATCTCCACAGATAACTGTAGCAACAATCTCTGCATCAGGAGCTAAAATCCCCTTTAACCCTATGCCAGGACCGGCAAATCCCTCTCTTATCTCTGGCGTGTAATCTGCCTTGTCCTCACCACCTATTCCGCCATAAAACTGATTTATATAATGTACTACTCTTATCATCTTTTCCTCCCTGTTCCTATACCTCTGTAGCGCTGAGATTGTGGAATCCAACCTCGCTCGTTGCACCCATAATACACTGAATTTCTACTTCAATTGTACCATCTTCTTTCAAACTGCCAGCTTTTCCTCCAGCAATTACATTTGCTGCTTCGGGAAATCCAATTACACGATCCATTGGTTGTAAGCATACTAACTGATTGGCATTGCCGCCGCTAATTACCGCATCTGCTTTAGGGGTTGAATCAGCCAGAGATTGAGAAGCTCCATCCTGACCTGCGTATTCATCTGTCATCAACACCGTCTGGATTCTTTTTTCACTGATTTTGTTGCAGTTCATAATCAAATCAGCATCGGGATTCCCAAAACCTTCTTCAGAGATGATTACGGCATCAGCTCCTACAAATTCTACCAACTTAGCTGTCATATCCGAGGAACGTTGTTTGTCTGCTAGAAAAACATTCTCATTGGTTATGATAACACCCAGAAAATTGTAGTCTTTACCATGGCGTGCATAGAGATCCTCAATTATGGGATGATTCTGATGGACATAGGTCGTGTTCTTGTCACATGCTGAAACGCAATTACCACTGACTACTGCTCCATCAAAAATCTCCGTAGGATAGATAAATGTAGGAATGATACGCTTGACATCAACTCCGTAAACATAAGTGTCATGCATTAATCCCTGACTTTGAAGCATATAGACATAAACAACTTTTGGCAGTTCAGGATATTGGTTTACTTGTTGCAGAAGTGGGAGTGTCTCAAAGGTCTGTAATTCATCTGGTTCAATATTTTCAATTAATTTTCCAAGCCATTCTGCTGATCTTAAACCGGCCAGCCTTAAGGCTTTTTCATGAGCATGTTGATCTACACCGTCCTTGGGTGTACATGTTATAACGAGATTATTCAATGTTGAGTAGGGGGTATATTTTGCTCCGTTACCACACATGTCTATTATGCCTTCCTGGAATCCGACTATTTTACCTGTCGTTACTACACCGACTCCTTTCATTACATGAGTTCTACCGCATCCAACCTCCTTTACACTTCCCAACATCCCCGGGAAGATGTTACAGTCACTATTTACTTTTACACGAGGTTCGATTACATCTTTCACTGGTATTATTCGTACCGATTCACCAGGTTTAGCGATATCCAATTTCACAGATTCCAAACGTTCATCATTTCCTGCGATAGCAGATAAATCCTCTTTGTTAATGGTTAAGACGCCATTACTAACTCCAGTTTCATCTCCAAACCGGATATCCGTGATAAACACTTTTCCAATCTCCAGTTTCATAATGCCTCCATTTATTTTTTTGATTATTAATTTCGGTTGATTATTCCTCTATCGCATTTGATATGAGATCATAATCAATTAATTGCAGATCCTTCAGCGTTGAATTACTCCACAAATTGTTGCGACTATTTTGTGTATGCTTTTCATAAACTGTAATAGCAGTTTCTATCAAATCCAGGGAATAAAGATCTATTGTTGAACCAGCTGAATAGGATACTGCAACGCTGCGATAAGGTGTGTCATTTGGTCTTATATTACTGTGCAATGGATGTGTTAAAAGCAGGTGATTCTTATGGATCTGATTTCGTGCAGAATAGAGAACATCCAGTGCTGTAGGGACACTTATGAATTCGACCTTGAATCCTGTCGGAGGATTCAGCATAAACATTGGATTATTAGAGTAAATAATTCCTTTTTTCATTACCACCTCTCAATCGATACAATATTATCGAATAACCCAAGAGGGCGAGGGGTAGATTTTATGTCAATATAAATTTATCGATATAAATAGATCAAATACAAAAATCGGAATTGTGATGCTTGTAATATTGATTTTCTGCTGCTTGAACTATCTGCTATGTAATGTTTTATGGGGTTGAAGCCATGGTGAAATTATTGTTGATTAAGCAAAAAATAAAAAGATTTGTTTTTATAACACCTGAGGAATTTTGCAAAATATATAACCTAAAATTTTACTGTTAAGTCAGCCTGGTAAATTGATAATAAAAAAAAGAAAAGATGAGAACATTTTGTCGATAATCTAAATAAATCAGTTAATAGTTTATTAACCATGAATTTACCAAACACTTCTATTTAAGATAACTCAATATATCAAATAATCTTATTATTATTAAAGCAATCAGATGTCTTTATAGTAACGAATAATTGTTGCAGTAAATAAATGCTTGACTACAATAATAATATTTTTGGATTATAAAAATAAGCAAAGTAATCTATTACATCGTGTAAATCATCGCAGTTAGAAACTGAATCAATCTACAAAATGATATATTTTGATGGGGGACTATAACCGAATCAAGTGATATTGAATGGAGGATATTATGATGCGACTAATGATATTATTTTTAGCCTTAACATCTATATTAAGTCCGCTTTATTCTTCAAAACAAAGTTACAACAGGGAATTGCTTGAGATGTCGTTACAGGAGCTGATGGAAATAGAGGTTGAATCAGGAACAATAACAGGGGTAAGTCGATCAAATTTACCAGTTGCTATTACCGTCATCAGTAGAGAGGATATTTTATGTACACCAGCGCGGAACATATATGATTTAATTGCAGTGTATGTTCCTGGGGCGACTTATGTATCGCATTTTCAGGGATTAAGGTTGGGTATACGGGGACAGTTAAGTGACCAGAACTATTCTTATCAACTGATGGTAAATGGAAAGAATGTAAATTTTAACGCATATTATGGAATGATGCTGGAGATGCAAAACAAGGATTTAAATGAGATAGAGAGAATAGAAATAGTAAGAGGGCCGGGATCAGTTACTTATGGACCTGGAGCAACTGCAGGGACAATCAATATTATCACAAAAAAACCCGAGATCAATTTTGTAGATATTGGAGATGAACAGAACATCCAATATCGATTCACAAACAAGTCTTTTGAGATGTCCTATTCTCGAAAGGATTTAGCATGTTATCTATATGGTTCAATGTGTAATTCTGAAGGTTTGGAGGATACGGGTTTTTGGTATATAGATAGAGCACATGGTTATGGATGGGGCTATATGGATCCTGATTGGGGAAATTACGGATTGGGGACAGAGGTACCATCATATCTGGAAGATTATCGTGATACACCGGAAATAAAACTGCAGAGTTCGATTCGATTCAGGGATATGTTAGCTCTTCAGTTACGGTATAATACCTATAATCACAGTTATATGTCTCAAAAGCGTGAGGTTGCGGAAGGACCATCAGCTGCTGGACATTTAGCGAAATCATTTACTGCGGAGCTGACCAGTAAAAATAGGATAAACAATCTAATCTGGAATAACAGTGTTGGATATAAAAGTATATCATTCCGTCAATTGAATTTCTGGCAACTTGATGAATTGCCCCATAATCATATAGCACAATTAGGTAATTCATTTTCTGAGAATGAGGTGCTGTTTAAATCATTAATTAAATATGACAATGACGATGATTTGAGGTTGGCTTTAGCATTGGAAGGAGGTTATGAATATTATGCTCCGGAGTGGGGTAAGGATGATGATACGTTTATCTTCAGTTTACAGGCACCGATAAGGTTTGCTGTTATGGATTCCTCCTCTGGTTTTTATCAATACTATGGAGATGGTGTTGCCACAATAATAGAGGACGAGATAGATGCCTGGAAATATGCTATATCAGGCGAAATAAATTGGGCACCATATAATACGTTTCGCATGTTATTATCTACCAGGATAGACAAACATGAATTAGCTAATCTTGCAGTATCTCCTAGGTTCACTTTGATTAAAAATATCAGTGACAATGATCTGATAAAATTTACATTACAACAGGCTGTACGTTATCCAATATTTTCAGACCTTTATTCATCAGAATTTCTGCACAATGAACAATCAAATCCTGAGATTTTAAAAGGTTTGGAATTAACGTATCAGGGATTCCAAAATGAGAATTTAGAATACATAATTTCCGGATATTATTATGATATAGAGCAGTTAAGTTGGATAAATGATTATGAGTTAACTGATATAATTGGTGAGTTTAAGCTCTTGGGAATTGATGTGGAAGGATATTATAAATTCAGAAAGTGGAAAATAGGAGGTAGTTATTCCTGGGTAAATCAATTGGATTGGGATAGCAAGGTTGCACAAACTGCCTGGATATCTGGGTTGGATGGTGAAGAGATAATAATTGAAGACAATGGGGAAAATCGGATAAATAATATGCCAGCCCATAGTATTAAATGCTTTGGAACAGGCAAATTAAGCAAGGATTTTACACTTCATCTGGATGGCCGATTTAACTGGGATTATCAACAGAATGTGATGTTGGATGCTTTTGAGGATGCCCTTGATATATACGGTAACGAAGAGACATCAGATACATTCGACAGCATCAGGAATGATCTTGAAGAACATGGTTACGGGCAATTTTCATTTACAAGTAATGTTGCTCTTATCTGGGATCTTCCATTAAGTGGCAGTGATGTTCAAATAAAATTATATGGAATGAATCTGTTGGCTATTAATCATATTAGATATGTTATCCAGTTCTGGGAATCTGGTAACCTACGTCAGTATCCAAGGCAATGTGGCTTTATTGATGAACCATTAACTGTTGGAATTGATGTAAGTGTCACATTACAATAATAATGAAATTAATTAAGTTAATCTCAATAATTTTACTGATTTTGTATGGTACAATTCTGTCGGCACGCGTTACTTTAAAAGATTTAAAAGCAGCATATATAGAGAGATTTACACGATTTATTCAATGGCCGGACACCTTAGGGACTGATGATTTTACTATTGCAATTTATGATGATATAGAATTTAAAAATTTTTTAAAAATATTCTTCTCAGATATAAAAATTGATAATAAGTCTGTAAACATAGTAAATTTTGATATCAAGGAATCAACGTATCCTCAGATTCTTTACATTGGATCGAACAATGATAAAGAAGTTAGAGGGATATTGGATACGATCAAGAATAAACCTGTATTAGTTATAGGCGATAATGTAGAAATAGAGAATTATCATTTACATCTCAGCTTTATTATATTGGATAAAAAATTGAGATTCATTATAGATCGTGAAGCATTTGATCAATCCAATTTAGAAGTTGGATATCAATTACTGCAGGTTGCTGTAGAATCCAAGGAAAATGATTAACATGGGAATATTGAAGAGGTTATCATTACAGAGAAAGATTCAACTTCTGCTGACAGTATTCATGATAACCATACTATTTCTAGTTTCAGCTGTTAAATTGATTATAGATATTAATAATCTCAAATCCAATTTAGTTTCTCAAACAAAAATGCAAAGTCTTCTTTTGAAAGAGTATTTAGTAACACCGATAATTTTTGATGACAAAGAGGGATTGGAAGATATTCTGCAAAAAATCAATATATTTGATTATCTATTTGGGATTGTTGTATATGATAGAGATGGATTAAAATATGCCAACTATTTGAAACAGGGTTATGATTATGAATTTCCTGAGAGAAAACATAATATTGGCGATGTGATTTCTGGTGATAGGATTCATGCAACTGGTGATATTGTTTTTCAAAATGAAAAGATAGGAGAGATTCATTTATTAGGTACAACTGATTTGTTGGATAAACAGATTAATAGTACCATTTTAATCTATTTTATATCGATAGTGGTGCTGTCCATTATTATCTGGTTACTTTCGGGTTGGCTGCAGAAATTTATCTCCAATCCAATCCTAAATCTGAAAAAGCAGACAATAGATATTGCTGAAAAGCAGAATTATTCGTTGCGGTTAGATCAAGATTCAGAGGATGAAATTGGGGATCTTTCAAGAGAGTTCAATAATCTTCTAGATCAAATCTCAATTGAACGAACGAAAAGGGATAAATTTCAACAGGAGATAAAGGATCAGTTTGATATTTTTCTTTCAATTCTCAGGTCATTCCCTGAACTGATTTATGTTTCTGATATGGATACCTATGAGATTCTTTTCACCAATCATGCCCATAAACGTATGTTTGGGAAAGACTTAACAGGTAGATGTTGTTACAAAGAGCTTTATGGGTTTGATAACCCTTGTGATTTTTGTAATAATAAAATTCTTAAAGAAGAGAACGACCAGATTGTATGGGAATTACATAATGATATGTTGAATCGCGATTTCATGGTTACAGATAAAGCGATAACATGGCCAGATGGAAGAAGGGTAAGATTTGAAGTTGCAGTTGATATTACGAAACGCAAAAAAATTGAAAAAGAGTTATTGGAGTTAAATGTAGTTTTAGAGCAGAAAGTCGCTGATAGAACAGCATTACTGGAAGATAATAATAAGAGATTAAGTGAGATAATTAACCAGTTTGCTGGTCGTGAATATAGAATTAGAGAGTTAAATGATAAAATTAAAGAACTTAAACAAAAACTTCAAGAGAATAGAGCATGAGAATTTCAATCATCAATAGAATCAGATTAGATTTCCTGATAATTTTTTTATGTGTATCACTATTAGCTTTATGGAATTACTATGAAGTTAATGAAATTTACAAAATCTCTAAAAATCTCTATGATCATCCTTTAAAGGTAAGTAACTTGGCACGAGATATGAAAAATGATATAGCTAATGTGCAAATAGAACTACTCAAGCATGTTGATATAGAAGAGGAGAGTGAATATCTTAGTGTGATTCAGGGGTGGGTAATTGATCGTCAACGGATAATTCAACGAGGATTTACAACATTAAATGAACGTTATCTGGGGGATAAATCAAACCTGGAGGCAGTATATTATTCCTATCAACTATGGGAGAATAATGTAAATAGGTACTTTGAATTATCCCTTGATAATAGAGAAGAAGAAGCGAAAAAAATAATCCAAAATGAAATCCCAGCTTCTTCTAATTTGTTTAATGACAGAATCCAGAAAATTATCGATTTTGCATCAGCTAAGGCAAATGAGTTTCATGATGATGCTAATAAACAAATAAGCAAAAAAATATTTTCAATGGTTCTTATTTCTATATTGGTTTTGATATTACTGGTTCTTATTTATTTAGGGCAAATAGGTAAAATTTTGAATCCTATAATGCGCATGATGAGGTTGATATCCAAAGTTGAGCAGGGTGATTATTCTCTCCGGACAAATATCAGAACATCAGATGAGATAGGTGATTTCTCCAGAACCTTTGATGAGTTACTCGATCAGTTGTTAGAGAATAAGCAATCCTTGGAAGAAAAGGTTCAAAAACGAACTGAAATTCTGCGACAAGAAATCTCAACAAGTGAAAGTAAGAGCCAAGAGCTTAAAATCTTAGCATCTCGACTGGAGTTGGCATCTCAGATAGCAGGGATAGGGGTTTGGGAATATGATTTGGAGAATCAGCAATTACATTGGGATAAACGAATGCTGATTTTGATGGGGGTTGAGGAGTCTGAATTTCCCGGGCAGTTCGAGTTTTGGATAAACACAATTTGTGAAGAAGACAAAAACAGGGTACGTGAGGAATTTGACAATGTTATTCAAATCGGATCCTCTATCGTATTACAATTTAAGGTCACATCAGGTAGTGGTAGTATAAAGCATATCGAGATTCATGGAGAGGTTCAGCTTGATCATAAGAATATTCCTTTAACTATTTTTGGTGTTGCTCGTGATATAACAGATGTTATCACCGCTAGAGAATCATTATCTCAATATAACATAGATTTGGAGGAAAAGGTCAAATCCAGGACTAAGGTGTTGGAAAAATCACAGAATGCTATGGGCTTTTTGTTGGAAGACACAAACTCAATCATGGCTGAATTAAGGCAATCTAACTATGAAAAAGAGCGGATTAACGAAGAATTAGAAGCTTTTTCTTATTCTGTATCCCATGATTTGAGAGCTCCATTAAGAGGGATCGATGGATTCAGCCTGGCCGTTATTGAGGATTATGGAGATGTGTTGGATGAACATGGTATACGATATCTGAATCGAATTAGAAATGCAGCCCAACGTATGTCTAATCTTATTGATAACATGCTGAAATTATCTCGAATTAGCAGGAAAGCACTTAAACTTGAATTAGTTGATATATCATCAATCAGTGAAGAAATTATTGCCGACTTAAGGGATTTGGAACCTGAAAGAATTGTTGAGATACGAATTGAATCAGATATTAATATAAAAGGTGATAGAGATTTAGTTAAGATTTTGATGGGTAATATTCTGGAAAATGCCTGGAAGTATACTTCGGAGAAAGATAAAACAATAATCAATATCACATCCAATTATTGTGATGATACTAAAAATAAAGATCAAAATGAAAATCCGATTGTAAATATAACAGACAATGGTGTGGGTTTCAATATGAAATTTAAGAGTAAACTATTTAAACCATTTCAGAGACTCCATAGTGGTTCTGTTTTCAAAGGTAGCGGTGTTGGATTGGCTACCTGTATGAGGATTATAAATAAGCATGGTGGAAAGATTTGGGCCACAAGCGAACTTGGTGTTGGCTCAACATTTTCATTTAAATTATAATTATTTTCAGCTATATTTAAGGTATTGCAGAAGGAGGAATTATGGATTTGAACAATGGAAAAAAAATCCTTTTGGTAGAGGATAATGAGGATGATATTGAGTTAACAAAAAGGGCTTTCAGGAAGATAAATTTAGCAAATGAAATTATTACTGTTACCGACGGAGAGGAGGCCTTAGATTTCTTTGAGTGTAAGGGAAAATTTATTGATAGAGATCCTAATGAAAAACCTGCCTTGGTTTTACTTGATTTGAATCTACCAAAAATCGATGGGTTGGATGTATTACGGGAAATCAGAAGGGATAGATACAATAAATATACTCCTGTTGTAATATTGACTTCTTCTCAAGAGGAGAAAGACTTGATAAGAGGGTATGATCTGGGAGCCAACAGTTATATCCGCAAACCAATTGATTTTTTGCAATTTATTGAAGCTGTTAGAACCTTGGGTTTATATTGGATTATCTTAAATAACACACCGGAGTTAAAAGGATAGACACATGATAAAATGCTTAATAATTGAAGATAACATTGATGATGTATACCTCATAGAGCGTTTCTTAAGAAAGGCAAAAATAGAAATCAATTTAACCAGAATAGAAACTGAAAAAGAGTTAAGGGAATCCTTATCTAAGCAAGACTGGGATATTGTATTATCAGATTATACATTACCTGATCTTGATGGATTTCTGGTTCTGGAGATAATGATTGAACATAATCTTGATATACCTGTAATAATAGTGTCAGGGACAATAAATAGTATTCAGGCAGTTGATTTGATGAAAAAGGGAGCTAAGGATTATATCCTGAAAAATGAATTAACAAGACTTCCTGTAGCCATTGAAAGAGAGATTACTGAAGCATTGGTAAGGAACAATGAGAAAATGGCTCAACAGAAAATTATGGATAATGAGAATCGTCTCTCAATTGTTTTCGAAAATATGAAAAAGGGAGTAGCGGTTCTTAAATATAATGGTAGTAAAGAATGTTGGGCTATAAAAGAGATAAATCCAGTGGCTACTATGATTCTTAAAAGATTTGGATTGAACAGAAAAGACTCTTCCCAGAAAGAATGCTCTGGGTTATGCAAAATCCTGGAGGTAAACTTTAATGAGATTACAGCTGATGGGAAAATATTGCAGAAATTGTTAACAATTCAAGAAAATAATGAAACAATTTCATGGATTACTTATGATGTAAGCAAATTGCCTAATGGTGAAATACTTCT
>CAYYLA010000033.1:0-7988 GCA_964441785.1 uncultured Candidatus Cloacimonadota bacterium
GAACTGAACCGGCTCGTGCAATAACTTGAATTGACGGAATTTCAGATTAAATTTCTGCTGACATCACAGATAAGACATCTTCTTTAAGGAGCTTCAAAAAAATGCTTGAGGAAGACAAAGATTACTTGAAATTTAGGATTAAATTTCCTCTACTTGATATACTGATAAATAAAACCACTAATTTAAATTGGGTTGATATTGAGACAGAATACTATTCCTACCTAAAAAAACTTTACTCACGAGCTGAAAACAAGAATTTCAGAAATCTTTCGAACATCATTGATCAAGTGAAGAATTTAAATGAGTGTTTTGATTTTCTAAGAAATAAATTACAAGAGTATTTGTGTATAATTGAATCAAAAGATAAAGAAATGATACCTGATGTTTTAAATCATTTCTCAAATTTGTTCTGTAACATGCCAAAAAATTCTTCAATAATGTTCCTAAATTTCAACTATACATCTACAATAGAAATGTATATTCGGGAAAAGAAGTTACAGAATTATGAAATAAACTACATTCATGGGAAATTGAATAGCCCTGACAACCCAATAATATTTGGTTATGGTGATGAGATTGACAGTTACTATGAGAGAATTGAAAATTTAAACAATAATCATTTTTTACGCAACTTCAAATCATTCGGTTATTTTCTTACATCTAATTATCAGAATTTTTCTAGATTTATTGAAAGTGATCTTTTTGAAGTACTAATATTTGGCCATTCTTGTGGTATTTCGGACAGAACATTGCTAAATAAATTACTTGAACATAAAAACTGCCACAAAGTTAAAATCTTTTATTATATGAAAAATTCTAGTGAAAATGATTTTACAGAGAAAACATATGAACTATCCCGCCATTTTTCTTTGAATAATAAAAAAAGAATGATAGACCTCATTGTTCCGTTTCCTATATCAAAACCTTTAGTGTATTTTGAAGATAAATGAAGATGCAGCTAACAAGCGTGTCAGCGAGTAGATTTTGGTAGAAAGTTGGCGTTTGAATCCGGTGATTCAAACTTGATTGGGAAAGCTGGTAATTGTTGCTCATTAGTCGCAGCACACGCCAAGCATTATGTGAATTCAATAAATTTAAGATTCTATGTTGTGTAAAATCATTGATTTGCTAAACTTGCTGCAAAGTAAGCTGAATGTTTTTTAGTTGAATAAATTTAAGTTCAAGTTTATTTTTAAGTTCTATATTCATCATGAAGGTTTGTCGTATTAGTTTTGAAATTTTTCAGAAGAAGTTCCTTCAAATTCTTGCTCTGAAAGAAACCCAAAACTTCTTTGAAAAATTATCGATTTTTTCTTTATGAAGTCTTTTGCTAAGCTGGAATCTTCATTTGAAGAATTGGCGGAAAGTCATTATTGGGCGAATTGAATTTCAGGTTGTTATAATCGTTGTTTTGTTGAATTAGCTGTAAAATAAACTTGAATATTCTAAATTGAAGGATTTAAGTTTTCAGTCTGAAGATTTCCTTTTAGATTTGAAGATTCTAAGCAGAAGTTCCTTCAAATTCTTGCTCTGAAGGAAACTGAAAACTTCTTTGGGAAATTAGTGTTTTTAACTCTTTCTTAAGTTCTTTTCTTAGCTGGAATTTTCATTTGAAGAATTTACAGGAAGTCATTAAAACTTTAACATGAAGAAAATACTTGAAAGAAATTCCGGAATTCTTCTAATTTGTTTCTGAATAATGTTTTGAACTTAAATTTAGTGAATTGAATTGCAGGTCGTTAAAATTGTTGGTTTTAATTAAAATGTCGCTTGTGTGATTAAATTGATTTTCTGACTCGAAGTTCCCTGGCTTTGTTTTGAAGTCTTAAGCTCGAGCTAATTTACAGCAAAATCTTTGTTCTGAAAATAATTAAATCACCTAACAAGCAGCTCCATAAGTAGATATTCGTCAATCTTAAGCTTGATTCTTCGAATCAACAATGATTGACTTAGTGAAGATCTTTGCTAACTTGCTCATGGCAGCTGCAACACATTAGCCACGTTAAGAAAATAAAAAAATCGAGTGGTTGCGTTACACTTTCGAACAAAGTAGTATTACTTATTGTAGATACTATAAATTGGAGGTACAATGATTGTTAAATTAAATTTACGATTACTAATCTTTATGTTTCTCTATATGATGTCTTTCTGTATACATCTTTACTCAGATAACACTTTAGATATCAGTTGGCAAACACAGGGTGAACAGGAAGATGACTATTTTGGGCATTACACTGCTGCTTTAGATTTTAATGGTGATGGCATTGATGATTTGGTAGTTGGAGCTTACAACCATCGTCTTGATGAAAATTATCAGAGTCATAGAGGAAGTATGTATATTTATCTGGGTTCAAATAATGGATTACCAGATACGCCGGATTTATCTGTTTATACTCCAATAGATACAACATTTATTATTAATAATAATTGGTGGAATATAATTAATCTTGGGGATATGAACAATGATGGCTGTGAGGATTTGGGATATACCAAAAAGACAAATATTGATCAAGTAGGAGTTTATGTATCGAGATGTATGATCCTACTTGGTAATACCGATCCTGATATGATACCTGATTACAGCTTTGTGCTAGATGATAGTTCACCTAAAATGACATCTCTTGGAGATATCAACGGAGATGGTTTTGATGATGTTGGAATAATAGAAACCTTGCCGAACTCAATTCCACATTATGATGATTTGAAATATTACATAATCTATGGTGGTACCTTTGAAAAAATACCTTTCAAGATTGATTTAATCACAAGAAATGGACATGGTTTCAAGGGATTGGGTGATGTAAATGGAGATGGTTTTGACGATTTCTCATATTACTTTGAAGGCGATACAATCGTTCAACCTGATGGAACCATTTTATACAGTCATCATAATCGTTTTTTCTTTGGAAGTTCTATTCAGGATACAATCCCGGACTATTCTCTTGATTTACAATTACCAAATGCATGGTCTGAACTAGCACCAGCTGGAGATTGGAATAATGACGGATTTGATGATTTTGTTTTGTCCGGTTATGAGCTAGTAGCACCAGAAGAAGGTGGTTGTCGATTATGGAAAGGTGGAGAACAGATCAACTGGGATAGTTATTCATATCTGTTTTACTTTGCAAGATTTACTCCTGCTTTTGGTGATCTAAACGGTGATGGCAAAGACGATTTGGTTAAAATCTATCAGTACTTTGGATTAGGAGGTTATTTCTATCTCTACCTTGGAGATCAAAATGCCACTTATGATTTCATTTGGTATTACGACTATGAAGGCTTGGGATTTAATGAATGTGTGGGTGATTTCAACAATGATGGATTTGCTGACATAGCCGCTGGTGCCAGCGGTAATGAATCCTATCCTGATTATGGGCAGGTTTTTGTTTGGAATGGTCACGAAGGTCTGGTTGAACAAGATCCTGGTGTTGCTTTAGCGGAAAACATCGTACCAAATCCTAAAATTGAATTCAACGCGTATCCAAATCCTTTTAATCCTCTTGTAGCTTTCGAAATTAAAACTGAAAATTATTCCAATCTTCAAATTAATATTTTTAATATTAAAGGTCAAAAAGTTGATGTTATTTCAAACAATAAAATCATCAAATCACAAAATCATCAGATAACTTGGAATGCAAATAAACAAGCATCTGGCGTTTACTTTTGTAAACTAATTAACATTGATAACCAAAAACAAATTGCAGTAAGAAAAATAACTTTAATGAAATGATAGTCACTAAAATGTGGAGGATATAATGAGAAATCTTTTTATTGTTGCCGTTTTATTTATTTCCATTTCAATTTTAGCTCAAAATAATGATGAATTTTTTATTGGTGCATATTCTCACTACATCCATCTTGCAGATTCGATTCTACTTCTTCCAAGAGAGGAAGTTGCAGACGATATTGCTGAGTTTCTTGAAAATGCTAATTTTAATCACGTACAGGCCTGTGAGCATCCCGAGATATTTCAAAACCATAATATTATCCCCATAGTATATGACTACAGAGTTAAACAACCTCCATTATACAACGATTGTAACTATCAAGCTGAATACATCACTGGTGGACTACCCTCTGTAAATCTCCCACCAGAGTGGCCACCTGAAATGAAATGGTATCAAATGACTAATGAAGTGGGATTATCTTTAAACAATGATAACACAGAAGACACTTCTGTTCAATCCTGGAATTATCTTGAACTGGATACGAATAATCCAGCTGGTCTTGTTGTTGATCATTATATTAATCCCTTCCCCTGGGATGGTGACGAAGAACTCTATATTCAAATATATAAATCAGTTAGTTATTTTATCCTAGAATATGCAATGCGAGTTAATGAAGAAGATTTCTCTTCGTATCCATCATTGTCTACCGAAATCTGTAAAATTGGAGCAAAGGTTCTCTATAAAGAAACAGATGGAGATAACAAAGAATATAAATTTATTCCGATTCAACCATTTGATGATGACCCCAATAATTATACGGTTGATGGTAATTATCAATGTATTGATAGAGAAGATTGGGAGTATCAACACCAAATCTGTGATGAACAAGAGTTTGTAAAATTTCGCTTCAAAGTTTCATATTCACAGTTCAATGATATACATTATGGGTGGGAACCATTTGTTGATCATTGGGGTAGACAGATAAATCTATGCCCAGTTGTGTATTATAGTAGTAATGGTCCATTAGACATAGATTATGTTGGCGTAACAGATAACAAGATGGAACAACTGTATGACGATGATAGCAACATGGTTGAAAACATACTATTAGCTTGTGATGATTACGCTTCATCCGGTATAACGAAATTTGCCGGTAGAGATGAACCATTCGCTCCTTCATTTCCTGCACATAAAAGAGTTAGAGAACTATTAACCGAGAAAGGAGCAAGTTTATATCAATCTGTTTGTAGTAGTAATTTCTGGGATGCATATCGTAATAACGCAGATTACCATTTAATTAACAATGCATTCAATACTCTAGGAAAACCAAGTCAAATAATGCCACAATTTTATCCAGCCAGTGTAAATTTTGGTGGTAATTGGTCAGAAACAACAACTTCAAATGTTCCCAATACTCAGAAAAATTATCTACAAAACAAACTATCAATAATGGCAACTGCTTATCGAGAGCAAAAAGAAGAATGTCTAAAACCTTGGAATAATTCAGAGTTTTTTCCCATAGTACAGTCTTATGGTCATATTGATATTACTGAAGATTACTGGAAAACCTTGCTCCCTCCATCCCAAACACAAAAAGTATTGGCATATCTCCCCCTATGCTATGGTGCTGACGGTATTTACTACTACTGCATTGATAATAGTTATAGTCCTTATAATCCTGTACCGGGAATTTCTAACATGGAAAATGATACATCTACCCATTTCAACAGTGAAGATTTTCCTAATGAAGAATTTCGAGGTAGTTGGTTTCAAAGAGCTCTCGTTAATCGATACCAAGCATCTGATGATTGGGATCTAACACCGCAATATTACGCAGTAAAAGAAGCTAATCAAGAAATAGCCTACGTAGGTCGCATCATAAATAATCTTAATTGGAATCCTGATAAGATAAAAACGTTAATGCCTACAGGTAATTCATTTTCACTAATCAATCCAGTTGCTAATTCAGTTTCCGTTACCGCATATGATCCAACAGGTATTGGACAACATACAACTACATTATCATATTTCGAAGGATATCAAGGTTTTGTAGAGTGTTCAATTTATGATGATAATTTGTCTGATTTCTTTATGCTGGTAAACAGAAGAGGAAATTTTCCTCTGGATAGTAGTACAATGGAAAATTCTTTATATCTTGATGGCGTAGAAATTAGTCAGGAAAATACAGATCTATCTTTCGTAGAAGCAGAGTCACAAAATGTAGATTTTGTTTTTGATGGAGACCTTACACAAAATTGTTATACTTTACATGATCTTTATACTGATGAGTATTTTGACGATTTTACATATAATGGTCAAACAAGTTCTATATGTGTCGAAATGGAAGCAGGTGAAGCAAAATTGCTTAAACTTGAACAACGAATTCCAGCTGTTGTAGATGAAACAATTGTTTTAGCAAACACAGTAATACATAATACTATAACCATACCTGCAAATAAGCAGTTAATACTTTTGGATGGTGTATATACAAATGATAATGCTTGTATAAACGTTGAGCCAGGTGGTGAATTATTCATCACTGGTACCAATACATTTAGTTCCAGTTCTTCTATCATTGTAAGTGGTTCACTAGATCTCACTAATGGCACACTTAAGTCTTTTGATAGTACATGGCAAGGTATCACTGTAAATAATACCGGTAGCGTGAATGTATCCAATTGTATAATAAAGGATGCTGTTATTGGTATAAATGCCATTGGATCTTCTGTAATTGTTGAAAACGATTGTCAGTTTGAAAATTGTCAGACAAGTATTTATATTTCGAATAGCGCGAATGTAACAGTTAGCAACACCACGTTCAACATTCCGGAAAATGGATATGGAATACATCTTCCAACAAATTCACAAGCTGGTTCATTGGCAATCAATGGTAGTACGGATAATAAAACTACTTTTATTGCAGAAAATAATCATTCAGGTGTAGGTATATCGATTGCGCACTTCAGTGATGATCTTGATGTTTACATTGATATTGAGCATACAAGGTTTGAGAATTTAGCTAGAGGTATCGAAATCTCTAGCAATTATAGAACCAATAATGAAATCTCGTATTCAAGCTTCACAAACTGCGATACAGGTATTTTTCTTTTAGGTACAGGTTCTGTAAAACCAATAATCAATAATACCTTTACCAATAATTTGGTAGGTGCATGGATAAATTGCATGCAAACTATTGTTTCTGGTTGTAGTTTTAACAGCAATAAAATTGGTACTGATTTTTATTATACTATTCCTTCAGGGCGTTCATTCGGTGGTGGTTCTGTAACCAGATCAGACATAGAAAACTGCTCTTTTGATTCAAATTATATCAATGTTTTTAATGGTACCGAGGCAAGCACTGGTATTAGAACTGTAGATTCTTCTCCAAGAATATCGGATAGTAAGTTCTTTTCAGAACTGAATAACGCAATTACTGTTTCTGATAACTCATACCCCAGTTGCTCAAATAATGCCAATAACCTTTTCCAAACCAGATCTAGTCATCTAAGGTTTGTAGGTATTGATACCAATAGTATGTTTACCTCAAAAATGCATCTGTTAAATGGTCATAATGATTTCTACCAAAACTACATTAGAACTAAGGATTTATACTTCTCCGATTTTTACAACGGTTCAACTGTTACTATTGATGCTAATGGAAATTATTGGTCTGATGATGAAGTCAATATTGTCTATCCATCTAATACAAACTATCACCCAACATTGTTGTATTCAATAATGGATGAAGGTCCTAATGTTACATATTTTGTAACAGCGGAAAATCGTTTTGAGCTGGCAAGCAATAAAGAAGGTAATGGACAACTTGAACCTGCATTGTCAATTTATCGTGCAATAATCTCTGATAGATTGGAAAGCGAAATGAAATATTGGGATATTTCTATTGATAAAACATTTAACTTAACTGTTTGTTTAGAATTGGATATTGATGAGTTAATTCAGTTCTATACAGAAATTCATGATAATATTCCAGATTTTATGATTCCTTCAGAGTATAAAGCATTTCAAGATGTGGTTGATAACTACCTAAAAAA
This sequence comes from uncultured Candidatus Cloacimonadota bacterium, assembly GCA_964441785.1. GTDB lineage: Bacteria > Cloacimonadota > Cloacimonadia > Cloacimonadales > TCS61 > CAYYLA01. Next base: position 7,721 of record CAYYLA010000033.1, read on the forward strand.
ATGCTATCTACTTAAAAAGGATTTCCAATCTGCTGCTGATATAGTAGTAGATAGACTTGAAAATGCGACTACCCAGTCTGATTCAATTTATGCACAGATGAATCTTGAGACGATCTATATGTTGTCAGAAATTGATTCTGAAAGATCTTGTGTTAATACTAGATTTGAAGAACTTCATCATCTTGATACAAAAAGTTATCTCAACTCAATAAAAAAACATTGGGAAGACTTGAGTATCTTATTAGGTGAAACAGAAGAGGAAAATGAC
>CAYYLA010000033.1:8121-15674 GCA_964441785.1 uncultured Candidatus Cloacimonadota bacterium
AACAACAACAATTGCTTTCTCGTTACCTGAAGAGTGTGATATTAAAATTACAATCTTCAATATTAAAGGACAGAAAGTTAAACAAGTTGTGAATAATGTTTTTGCTAGGGGAACCAATACAGTCAAGTGGAATGGAGATGATGAAAAAGGAAATAAAGTTGGTTCAGGTGTGTACTTCTACAAGTTAGATGTTAATGGGAAAGCAAAATCCGTTAAAAAGTGTCTTTTACTTAAATAGTATCATATGACCTGCCCAAGTTCAATCTTGGGCTGGTCTTTTTCTTTAAAACACGTGGCTAACACACAGCTCCCCGCGGTTGCGGGGCAGCTGCGAAGCATTATGCACCAAGTAGTCTAAGATTCAATTGCTGTCCGAATCGATAATTATGGCTAGATATAATGTCTTCCAATTGGAGGAAATGATGCACTGTGAGCAGCAAATACTGCTTCTGATTATAATATTACTCAGTTTTAATCTTACAAGTTACAATATTATAGATAATGATATAGATATTGATTTAATCAGAATTAAAAATGACTTTAGATACAAAGACATAGCTATACAAGAAAAGGAATATCTAAAATTGCTTGATGAATACACATCTGATGAAGATCAGGGAAAAATATTCTTAAGACTAATTTCAACTTACTCCACATTTAATAAAGATAATATTGAAAAAAATCGTTATTATTGTGAAATTGCATCTAAACTTCAATTGGATATTCTTACTAAGATACGTGTGAACATGTACTGGGCTAAGTCATATGGGTGCCCTCGACACAGTTATGGTATACCATACTATACCGCTGACACAAATGAGTGTATTGAAAACAGGAGAGTTGCTCTCAGTAAGACCATATATTGTTATAATCTTTTAAAAGACTTAAACTTACCCTTAGAGGAACAAAGAATACCTCCTGTAAGCACATATACTTGGGATTTATCAAAAGAAGATACGAAGAATGAAAGCGTAATTAGAATGATGAATGAACAGAAGCTGAAATGCAAAAAAGAAATCGAAGTTAGAGAAAGAATAATATATGAAAACGATCTTATTCGATATAAGGAAAATCTTTCCAACTTGGTATTGAAGCTATATTCAGAAAAGCCATATGATATTGATAAGCTACAAAGTACTTTGAAGGATAACATTGCTGATGAAGAATTGGTTCAGAGAGTTATTGATCAGTTAAAAACCAAGATTTCTGAACAAGAAGAAAGATATAAAATGATCGAAGAAGGATTCAAACTAAACAATAACCATGGAAATTCATAATATTATAGGTCAGCTAGTGAAAGCACTAATCAACTCAAATATCAAAAAAGGTAGACATCAAATAAGCTGGAATGGCAAAAATGAATCTGGACAATGTGTATCATCGGGAATTTACTATTGCAGGATGAAAAGAGCTAAAATGGAATCTATTTTAAGGATGATAATGATAAAATGAGAATATCAATGAAAGTATTAATTTTGATAACACAGGTATTATTGATTACATTTTCTAGTCTATACAGTTTAGGTATGAATGAAGAGTATGAAAAGATTGATGGTGCATTTATTCTTCAATACAGGACAAGTCCGAATGGCATAAATCGTTTTAAAGCTACTGTTTCGCAACATATTACAAATAGCTATATACGTGAAGATAGTTATGTGAACTTCACTTGGTTGAAAAAGGATTCCTACAATAAGAACAAAACAAACTACTCTGTTTTCCCAATACTAGATTTTGCAATGCATTATTTAGTCTACAATAATTCAGATCAATGGGAATTTGATCCTGGAACTTTACTCTCTCCATATTTTCTATTAAATTCTTCACACTATATTCTTACAAAAAAAATGACACACAAGTTTCCTGAATTAATTTTGGCTTTTTTTATAAAAAACAATACAGATCTTTTTGTTATTGAGAAAAATAATTGGGCTCAACTTTCACCTGGATTAGGAGTTAGATTATTTCTTGGTGGACAATATGGTGTTGTAATTGAATCTGGGTATGAATTTAAAGCTAAATATTTGTTTAAAGAAGAGAAATTCCATAATGATTCCGATTTATTCTTTTCTTTAGGATTATTGCTTGGTAGTGTTTAACTAGATTCTAGTTGACCTTGCTATAGGAGAATAATGATCAAAAAAATTGAATTGGCATGCTTCCTATTGTTCTTTTGTAACAGCTACATATTTTCACTTGATGTTACTGTACCAAGAATGGCAGAATCAATAATTGCTGAGGATTTTGATAATGATTCCGATTTGGATATTGTTATTAGCCATAAAGTTACCTGGGGTAATACTTTTCCAAGATTGTCATATTTAGAAAACTCTGGAGGGATTTTCACTGTTATTGACACATCAATATCCTTTTGTGGTGGTGGAGCTCTCTGTACTTTAAACATTAACAATGATGATTTTGTAGATTTCGCATCTTTTGGGAGTGATTTTTCTTCTGATGACCCCTATAGGTTCTTAAAAATTTTTACTAATTCTGGAGACTTTAGTTTTACTTATTATGATTTGGCACTTGAAACAAATGATGTAATTAAGCAAATATCTAGTGGTTACCTTAATGATGATACTTTTCAAGATATTATTGTAATGTCACAATCTGATGATTTTTGGGGAAGAATGTTTAACTATAATGGCAGTCTAGAGCAACCACAATATTTTCAGCTGGATTTTAATTGTTCTGACATAAAATGTGCTAAGCTTAACAATGACGATAGTTATGATGTTGTGGTAAGTGGAGATAATACAAATATTTATTACTCGATGGGAAATAATTTTATCTTGAGTACGATAAATCATGAACACTTTAATACTGATATTGAGATCATTGATTATGATAATGATGGTGACAATGATATCATTGGGTGTGCAAATGTAATGGGAGTAGCAACACCACTCTATTTCCACCAGAATCAGGGTTGGATGGATATTGCATTAGTTGATACAGTGGTTGTAAATCCTGGATTATCAACTGTTTTGTATAACGATATGAATCAAGATGGTTTTTTTGATGTAATTGGTTTTAACGAATATGGGTTGTATGTATTTATGAATAATGGATTTAATGATTTTGGGGATGCTGATTTCTATCATATACCTGATATGATGCAACTGTTTTATTCAATGGTGGTTAAAGATTTGGATTCAAATGGTTCACCAGATATTGCTTTGGTTGCTGGTACAAGTTTGATGACATTCTATAACAATGGAGATGGAAATCTTAGTTCTGAACCAGATATTGGTAGTGCAATAGAAGAAAATGAGTTAGAAATCCCACAACCACAAAAAACTGAATTGAGTAGAAACTATCCTAATCCTTTTAACCCAGAGACAAATATTGAGTTCTCCATATCAGAAGAAGCTGAAATATCACTATCAATCTACAATATTAGAGGACAACTAGTGAAAACATTAATCAACTCAAATATCAAAAAAGGTAGACATCAAATTAGCTGGAATGGCAAAAATGAGTCTGGTCAAACGGTCTCATCAGGGATTTATTATTGTAAGCTGAAAAATGATAATATGGAAACTGTAAGAAAGATGATTTTGATAAAATAAGCATTAATGGTACCTAACAAAGCTAACCACAAGCTAACTTGAGTGTTTATTCTTAGCTGAATCTTTCTATTCAGCTGATATGATCATCATAGTTTTGAGATTATTCTTGGCTCGTGGTACACGCCATCCATCCCACTCCTAAAACTCATACTCCACACCAATAATCGGAAGCAGAGTCCATTGATATACTTCTTCGATTTTCTGCTCCTTAGCATTCCAGAAATACTCGGCAATATTCTGCTGATTATAAGCATTCCACACGCTGGCATAGATCACAAGATTAGATTTAGAAAAGAAAAACCGTTTATCAACACGCAGATTCAGCGAATGATAATCAGGTAAACGTTTGCCATTGATTTGTGATCCATCATAAACTGCACGATGAGCCTGGATTGATTTTTCAACATCAATTGGGGTGTATGGGATACCACCAGCATAGATCCAACGACCACTTATTTCCAATCCGGGATTTGGTTTATATCCACCTTCGAAACTGATTATGTACTGATTATCAAAATCTCGATCCCGCCATTTACCATCAGCAGGTTTGTATTGGGATCTAAAAAATGTTGCGCTGGCTAATCCATATATCTGCTCTGCAAGCTTCTTCTGCAGAACTAACTCAATACCACGACTCATTGCTTCACCACTATCTTCCAACTCTTGATAATAATTGAAAAAGTTGTCATCCAGGATGAAAATACCTGGCTGACTTGGATCTACAGGGAAGTTTTTATATTCCTTTTGATAAGCTTCAATAACTAATCGTGTATCTTTGGATAAAAGATATTCCAATCCCACTACGTAGTGTATAGCTCGTGGATCATTTAAATTGGAATTTGACTGTTGCTGGGTTAGCAGCAAAACAGGAATATTTTGATGATAAATCCCATAAGCAGCTGTTAAATTTATCCTATCAGAAAAAGAGAAAGAAGAAGAGATGCGGGGAGAAATGGTCACGTTTTCTGTTGCTGAAAAATAATCAGAACGCATACCGATATTGGTGGTAAGCTTGTTGATCGGATTTATCGTAGCGGTTAGAAATGCTCCGGTTTTGAAGGATTCTTCAGTCTTATCAAAAGTGAAAGCGGGAACAGGGTCACCAATATCATTTGTTGTTTCATTATACCAGTTATCATAATCGTAAATAAGATGTTTATAATCCAATCCAAACTCTATACTAAGGTTGGATGAAATACGCGAATAGTTGCAGTTGCGCAACTTCAGCTCTGTCTCATTTGATCGATTTCTGATATCATATTGGCCTGTGGTGGTTTCATAAAAATCCTCTTTGAAACGGGAATTTGTGATTGCTACTGATGTGTTAGAGGATGTATTAGTTCCCCACAAAGCTCTCCAGTTTACGCCCCAGGTTCCCTGATAAAGATCCTGATTACCAAAATGGGACATAAAATTGTCTTCCGCATTCTCCTGATCAGGCTCATTATGGTCATCTGCATAAACAGAGATAAAAGATAGTTGGTGATAGGGGTTGAAGTGATAGGTGAATTTGGCTTGTATATCACCATATTCCGGTGCAGCGGATGTTCCGGTATCAAACATATCGATAACATACTTCAGATAACTGCGTTTCACCGCAATCATCAGATTACTCTTTTGGGTGAGAGGAGCTTCCAGAATTCCACCGATACCAGCCCAATTGAAATCGAATTGTCCTTCAAAATTCTCTGAACTTGCTTCTCTGAATTCCAGCTCCATGATAGATGATAATTTGTCACCATATTTAGCAGAAAAGCCACCTGCATTAAAGGTTACATCCTGGATAAAATCCACATTGAGGATACCAATCGGTCCGCCTGATGATCCCTGATGTGGAAAGTGGTTTATGTTGGGAATCTCAATATTATCGATATAGAAAGCATTCTCCATCGGATTACCACCACGAACAATCAGATTATTGGATTGATCATTAACCTTTGCTACACTTGGGAGTGACATCATTATTCTGCTTACATCACCGGCAGAACCGGGTGCTCGTCGAATCTCTTCGTTGCTGAATCCTGTGATGCTGGTTGGTTGAGTGCCTATCTCATCAAAAAAATCAACCGTAGCAGTTATCCCTTCTATTTCTACAGCCTGTTTTTGAAGCGATCCGTGAATCACTGTTGTTCTGTCTGATCTTATTATTACATCACTCTTCATTTGTGGTTTATGTCCAATTAGCTGGAATGCGACAGTATAATTGCCTACAGGAATATCAAGGATTTTGAATTCTCCTTTTTCATTTGTATAGGTTCCTATTTCCAACTCTGCGATTATCACATTGGCATGGGGAAGAGGATAACCTGTTGCAGCATCGTTTACTGTTCCTGCTAATTTACCTGTTAATAGTTCCTTAGCTGTTAGATTTAATGATATCGCCAATAGTACTATAGCCAATAAGATTTTGAGCCTCATTAATTCTCCTTTACATAAGTTGATATTAAACTATTTATCATATTTTTTTGAGCTTGCTTTTCTTTGATATCCTGCTGTATAAATTGTTGATAAATGTTTGGAAGCATTGCATTAATTAAAATGTTATTAAATAGGTTGGATAGATTTAATTGTTTCTCGGCTTCTGAATTTCCTTTCAGGATAGTTTCTACTTTCTTGTACAGGTTGGATAGAAAAGCGTTGAGCCGGCTGACAATTTGCGCATCCATGTTACCATTGTTGAATGGCTCATTCAGAATTGCTCGCGTTATCCCGGGATATCGGGCTGACCCCTCAAGCGTATCCATTAAGAAAGATTCAAAAGCCAAATGTGGATTTGATTCCCAGATTTCGTCATAATCATTGATATTATTTACAAAACCTTCGTTGATGGCGGCATTAAGAGCAATCTCGATAAGTTTATCTTTAGATCCAAAATGATAGTTTATGGCAGCAATATTGACCTTGGCTTCCTCAGCAAGTTTGCGCACAGTTAGATTATTTATCCCATACCGCTCAATACACTCAATAGTGGTAAGAATAATTTTACTTCTAACAGCTTCACTACTCATACTATTCCCCTTTTCAAACAAGTATTTAAAACAACTGTTTGAGAAATTTCAAACGTGATGATTATGTCAATTTATTTTTCTGCTCTCCCTTTAAACCCGAGTCGGGTTTAAAATAGTGGTTTTTGGAAGATAAATCAGATCTAAATACCGATAAAACCCATGTTATTAATTGCTAATCATATAAAAACATAACCCGACTCGGGTTTATGGGGAGAAATCTCATTGATGACTTTAAATTATTTGACATCTCATCGCTTAATCCATTTACATAACAAGGCATTACTTTGAAGGAGGAATTATGAAAAACTTAGTGTTGATTTTTTTGATTTTATCATCTGTTGTTTGTCTGATTGCTGAAACAAAAATTGATATTGTTGAATTTCCTGAAACTAAGACTGTAGGAATGTCTACGCTGATCAGCTCTGATTTTAATATTATGGGAATGCTCTGGAGTCGTTTTATGGCACGAGAAGCTGAGTTATCCAACGTAATAAAAGAAGAAGTTGGATTAGGTATTACCTATGATATGGAAGATTTTGGGGAAGGAAAATATCTCTTCGCCCATATGGCTGCTATGATGGTTAGCGATTATGAAAATATCCCAGAAGGTATGACTACCAAAACTATTCCTGCAGGTAAATATGCAAAATTTACCCATATTGGACCATTATCAACCCTTCATACGACATACATGAAAATCTACTCGGAAATTTTACCTGCGTCACAATTCAAAGGCTCTGAAGGTGGTATAGAATTCGAATGGTATGATGAACGTTTTAAAATGGAAAGTGAAGAATCCGAGATAGATATTTATATTCAGGTGAAACCAAAGGAGTAAGCTAAGAAGAAAGATTTCAATTTTTAACTATTTGCACCTCGTGGGAATTGATAGGAATTCATAGGAACTTGTAGGAATTTGTGGGCACTTGTAGCTAAACGATTAAACACAAACGTATCTGAAAATCATCAA
>CAYYLA010000034.1:0-15515 GCA_964441785.1 uncultured Candidatus Cloacimonadota bacterium
AGGCGAAAACCCAGAGCAGGGGCACGGTTATCACTGCCCGCAGCGGTTTCAGCCTCCTAATTGTTGGCTGTTTCGTGTAATTTCTTTTATTTTTTACCCACATTATGGGTCATTCTAAATCTATTCCGGTCGCATTTGCGGAAACAGAATAACTTCCTTAATTGATGTATTATTGGTAAGCAACATAACCAATCTGTCAATACCAATTCCAAGTCCTCCGGTAGGTGGCATACCATACTCCAAAGCTTCAAGGAAATCTTCATCAACTACATTGGCTTCAACATCACCCAATTCACGCAATTTTGCCTGAGCTTCCAACCGTTCTCGTTGATCCAGAGGATCATTCAACTCTGTAAAAGCATTGGCATACTCTCCACCTTTAACATAGAGTTCGAAACGCTCTGTAAGATTTGGATCATCAGCTTTTTTCTTAGCCAATGGAGAAACCTCAACTGGAAAATCTGTTACAAATGTAGGTTGTATCAGTTTTGATTCTACGAAAATTTCGAAAATTTCAGCAATCAATTTACCAGGACCAGCTGTTGGTTCAACGTCGATCTCTTTTTTATCACAAAAGGCTTTAATCTTATCAAAATCAAAATCAGAGGCGTCAAACCCAGTCTCTTCTTTGATTAGTTCAAGCATTGTTGCCTTTCTCCATGGTCTTGTCAAATTGATCTCATGATCCTGAAATTGGATTATTTCACTGCCCACAACTTCTCGAGCCAGATGATTAATTAACCCTTCGGTTATATCAATCATTGTATCAATATCTCCGTACGCTTCATAGAGTTCCATCAACGTGAATTCAGGATTGTGATTCCTGTCCATTCCCTCATTGCGGAATGTTTTACCCATTTCATAAACCTTCTCGAAACCACCTACAATTAGTCGTTTCAGATATAACTCAACTGCAATACGCAAATATAAATCGATATCCAGGGTATTGTGATGTGTAATAAAAGGTCTCGCATTAGCACCACCATACAACGATTGTAATGTCGGCGTTTCCACTTCCAGATAACCTCGGTCATCAAGATATCGTCTAATTTCCCGCAGTATCTTAGCCCTTAAAACAAAATTACTTTTGTTACCCGGATTAAGGAGAAGGTCCAGATAACGCTTACGATAACGTAACTCGATATCAGCAAATTCATCAAAACGTTTCTTCTCGCCATCAACAACCTTTTCTTTTACCACTGGTAATGGTCTTAAACTCTTACACAAAATCGTCACTTTGGTTACTTTAAGAGAGTACTCTCCCCTGTTTGTGATGAAACAGATGCCATCAAATTGGACAAAATCACCAAGATCCAATAATTTAAAAATCTCGTAGTTCTCTTCTCCAACCTCATCTTTTCTTACATAGAGTTGAATCCTTCCACTACTATCACTGATGTTTCCAAAACCAATTTTACCCTGTCTGCGCAATGCATTTAAACGACCTGCAATTGTTACAGCTTTTTCTTCTTCAACATATTGATCCTTGTTCTCGATTAAATTACCGATTTCATGAGTTCTTTCCACTCGTGGAGGATAAGGATCCACCCCCATCTCTTTTAATTTTCTTAACTTATCTCTTCTAACTGCTAAAAGTTGATTCAAATTATCCATTTATATCTCCACCAAATTATCTATTTATTCTACCCAGAAAATCAGAAGGAACATTATGTCAAGCTCCTTCAAAACATAGAATTAATCAAATCTCAATTTCACAATCACTGGTCTATGATCTGTAATATAGTCATATCGACTCTGTTCACCTCCATCCATAAACCTGTCTATAACAACAACTTTGATATCATTATCATGGTCAATAAAATTATCAAATAACTCATTACTCAATAGTATATGATCCAGATGCCCTCTGTATTTATAGTAGGGATAGGACCAGTCAGCTTCAGGATTTGCAGCAATCTCCATATCCGCAAAAGCATACTCGTCGGTTCTATCCAAAACCACCTTAAATACATTTGTTTCTTCATCATCTGTTATATAATCATTTAAATCACCCAACATTATAAAATTATCATCTTTGTGATGCTCTACAATATATTTATCAATTAATTCCATGGCAGCTTCACGCCTGACCTCATTCTTCTCTCCAGGCATCGCTTTTAGATGATTGTTCATAACAACAATTGAATGGCCTTTGTAATCACACTCCAGCACCAGAGGTCTTCTTGGCAAAGGCGAATCGTATTCTTCCTCAAAATATATCTCTCTGATGCTACGAATAATAATGCGGTCCGAGTTATAAATGAAGGCCAGATCTGTATCCCATTCATCACTATTAGCCCTGAAGCCACCCCATTGTTCCAGACTGCCCTTGTTAAGTTCAACAATCAATGCAGCAAAAGCACTATCACTTTCTATCTCTTGTAAACCAAGGATATCAGGTGTTACTGCATTTATTACTTGAGCAACATAGCTAATTGTCTCTTTATGCTTTGGAAAATGTTCAATATTCCAGGTCATAACATCCAAGGTTAACGTATCACCAAATGCTAATGAATCCAACTCTATTTCTGGGATTGTAACGGTTTCATTCTCAGCTGCAGTTACCAATATAACCCAGCAGAGTAAAATCAACACTACACATTGCTTCATTCTATCTCCTAAAATTCTATTTTTAATCCTACGGGGCGATGATCAGAGACATTGTACTCATATTCATCAAAACCACCATCCAGATAGATATCAACCCTTATTGTTTGGATATCACTGCCATCTGCTTCGAACTCATCAAAGAGTTCATTAGTAATCAGTATATGATCCAGATGGCTGGGCCAGGAGGGATAAGACCAATAACTCTGATTACCTTCGGCAATATTTATATCCGTAAATGTATATTTCTCTGGATATTCTAAAAAACTATTAAAGACATTATCATATCCTTCATCAATCAGTGAATCATTTAAATCACCCAGCATTATCACATTATCATAATCATGATATGTACTGATATATTCCTCCAGCATTATGCAGGCTTGACGACGCCTAGCTTCATTCTCCGAGCCACTGCTAGCTTTCAGATGATTATTTATCACAACAATATCAACCCCATCAAACTCTATCTCAGCAACGAGAGGACTTCTTGGGAAGTAGTAATAATCATCCTCATAGATCTCATAAACAGACTCCACAGATATCACATCAGCCTTGAAAAGATAAGCCAAATCAATGTTGTAGGAAGCACCATCAGCCTTATACCCCGTCCAACCTTCCAGTTGATCGAGGACAAGATCAAAGTGGTAAGAACTACCAATTTCCTGAAGTGCAATGATATCTGGATCTGTTTGATTTATAATCTCGACAACATATCCAACCGTGGTCTCTTCATTAATGGGAAACTCTTTTAAATTCCATGTAAAAATCTCAAAGCTTCCCTCTTCGCCAAATTCCAATCCATCTACATCCGGTGGTGTTGTTATTGAAATTATATCACTCCAACCAGTATATTGAGTCCCAATTTTTGCAGCTATCCTATATGAATAAGTTGTTATCGATTCTACCGTTTGATCTGTATATTGCACAACATTAGAACCTACTTCATCAAGATATGCAAAGCTACCATATCCTTCTTTTCGTTGGATAATAAAACCATTCTCGCCTGAACTGTTATCATTCCAACCCAAAATAACCTGATTAGTTGATAACTCTATAATATACAATCCTGAAGGAGCTTCGGCATCTTCCGGTGTGTGCATAATTGCAGAATTACTCCAGTCTGATTGATATCCATCTCTAACAGCAGCAACCCTGTAATAATAGGTTGTATTAGTGGTTACATCATTATCAAAATATTCTTCACTATCAGAATCCAGTACCGCAATATCAGAGTAATTACCCGATTCTTCTCTACGTTGGATTATATAGCCGGTTTCGGTATCATTGGTGTCATCCCACTGTAATAACACCACCAATTGATCTTGTAATTGAGCAGAAAGATTCAAAGGTTGTTTCAATGTCTCTGATGGTGCAGAGCTATTTTCTCCGCATCCAGCCATGATAAATAATATAAATAATCCGATATAAAAAATCTTGTTCATCTATTCCTATCCTTATCTAAAAATTCAATTAGTTTTACTGCTGCTAATAGATTTGCGGCAACAAAATCAGGTTTATATGTCCAATCTCTTAGACTATTCAACAAAGCTGTTTCACCTAAACCAGTTCGTACCAGTATACTTCTTAGACCTGCATTAGCAGCAAAACCGATATCACTCTCCCTATCACCTATCATAAAAGATTTATCAGGAGCAATATCGAAATCTCTATCCGCCTGTTTATACATGCCAATACCTGGCTTTCTGTCTTCATGATCCTTATTGAATGGTGAGATCACGCCATCCTTATGCCAGGGAGAATAATATATTGCATCAATTCTTCCACCATAATCCATAACCTCTCTGACCATTTTTCCGTTCACCTCTTCAAGCTGATCTTTTGAATAGTAACCACGTGCAATTCCAGACTGATTGGTCACAATTATCACCTTGTAACCAAGCTCATTACAGCGCTTGATAGCTTCTGGAGCAAAATCATACAGACGCAATTCTTTTGGATCAGAGATATATCCTTCTCTATCCAGGTTTATCGTCCCATCACGATCCATAAAAACAGCTTTTACCATCTTATTACCATTCCTTTTTTTGAGGATGACAATTATTTTTCTATCAAATTATCTGGCAATCATTTCTACAGAAAATTCCATAACTTTTCTCATCATAACCTTTGAATTAAAGTTTCTTGTTTTCAATTAGTTCTGAGTTTTTAAATCTTATTTTTTATTGACAACCATAACCATTGTTCTATTAAAAGAAAAAATTAGAAAATTTTGGAGGATACATGAATAAAAGTGCCCTTATTCTTTGTATTTTTGTTTTATTAATGTCAGGACTTTTTTCTTTAGAAAGGTCTGATCTTGCCCAAAGAGAAATAGAGACAATTAAAACCCCCGGTTCACGAAGTGTTAATATTCAAACCATCGGCAACAATCTTACACCTCAGGATATGTTAGACTCAATCCTCGGAAGCAACGTAGATATATCCAACCTGCAATATACCGGTGCTGATACCGCTTCCGGTGTTTTTACAAATGGATTTACTGCCGGAATGAATATTGATGAAGGTATTGTTCTCAGTTGTGGTAGAGCTGATTATTGTATAGGACCAAATCAAACCGGATCTTCATCATGGATAAATTTTGGACCTGGCGATACAGATTTGAATACATTAATCCCTGGATATTCAACTCATGATGCTTCTATTTTGGAATTCGATTTTGTTCCCGATTTTAATGTTATAACTTTTAATTATGTTTTTGCATCAGAGGAGTATCCCGAATGGGTTGGATCGAGTTTTAATGATGTCTTCGGATTTTTTCTGGATGGAGAAAATATCGCCATAATACCTGGTACTGATATCCCTGTTGCGATAAATAATGTAAATGATCATACTAATTCCGATTATTATGTTGCAAACCATGACTTTTATGGCACCTATGATTTCGAACCTGATGGTTTTACTGTTTCACTGTCGGCAACTGCGGTTGTAAACCCGGGACAAACACATCATATTCGATTGGCAATAGCTGATGCCGGAGATTATGCTCTTGATTCCTGGGTATTTATTGAAGCAGAAAGTTTTACCAGTCCTGGTGATGATGATCTATTCACAGTAGATGTTGGTGGTGGAGTTGTACAGGAAACAGATGAGGATGTTCCTCTTGATATTCCTGTAACAGTACATGGATTAGATAATTCACATTTCTACTGGGTACTCAGTAATCCAATCTGGGGTACTGTAGAGATTATTGAAGAACGTGATGATATAGACACCAAGATCATTCGATATACACCTAATCCAAATTATAACGGCTACGATTCCTTTGTTCTGGCTGTTCATAATATGATAGATAACTGTATCTATACACCGATTTCGGTTTTGGTTGTTCATCAAAATGATCCTCCAGCCTGTTCTGTTTTACCATCAATTACAGGTAATTTTGTTGTTGGAGAAACGGTAACCTGTGATCAAGGTGAATGGAATGATGATGTAGATAATCTTTATGTAGATCCGGGTGAAGAGAGCACAATTGAACTGTTTTATCAATGGCAGCGAATGGTGGATGAAGTTTGGATAGACATCCCTGGAGCTAATTATGAGGAATATGTAATAGAAGAATTTTGCCTGGATTTACCACTACATTGCCGCATTTATGCTCAGGATGATGGTACTGGTATGGGAGGCAATAATACCTCCTTCGCCGATTCTAATGAAGAAATAGTGACCGATGGTACTGCTGTTGATAATCCTTCACCGTTCAATAATGGCTTAGTCAGTATCTATCCTAATCCTTTTAACCCTGAGACAAACATTAAATTTGCAATAAACATGACCAGAGATGTTGAACTATCTATCTTCAATACAAAAGGTCAAAAGATTACGACCCTGGTACAATCAACTTTATCAGCCGGTAAATATGAAGTAATGTGGGATGGTAACGATGCTTTTTCTAATAAAGTTACATCTGGAATTTACTTTATTTCACTGAGTTTGGATGGTGATGTTGAACTCTCCAAAATTGTGTTGTTAAAATAACGTTATAGGAAACATATTATGATACAAAAAAACGGGGCTGTTAAACAGCTCCGTTTTTGTTAAAAAGGTAACAGTTACGGTTGACGGTTGACAGTTGACAGTTGACAGTTGACAGTTGACGGTTGATGGTTGTTGGTTGACTATATTCTTGTAAGTTTGCGATATGTTATCCGTTTAGGGATTAATGCTGCTTCTCCTAAACGGGCTAATTTATCCTCTTCATACTCACTGAAGTTTCCATCAAACCACTTTATTCTACTCTCACCCTCAAACGCTAAAATGTGAGTACAAACCCTATCCAGAAAATATCTATCATGGCTTATAACTACTGCGCATCCGGCAAAGTTCTGCAGCGCATCTTCCAAAGCTCTGATAGTATTAACATCAAGATCATTTGTAGGTTCATCCAACAATAAGACATTCCCACCAGTTTGCAATGTTAAAGCCAGATATGCCCTGTTTTTCTCACCACCAGATAGATTTTTAATGGCTTTCAAATGCTCTCCACTGGAGAAGTAAAAGCGTGATAGATACTGGCGAACATTGATCTCACGATCTCCCACCTGCATTACATCTCGCCCCTGCCCAACCAGATCCAGGATAGTTTGTTCACTCTCTAGAATTCTAGTTTGATTTACATACGATAGTTTTACACTATCACCTATAGTAATCGATCCTCGATCAACCCCAAGCTTACCAGTAATCATGTTAAATAACGTTGTTTTACCAGCGCCATTGGCCCCAATAATCCCAACAATACCACCTGCCGGAAGATTAAAATTTAGATTTTCATAAAGTAATTTTTCACCAAAACTCTTGGAAACATCCTCTGCAATAATTACCTGTTTACCTAGTTTAGGTCCATTGGGTATATAAATTTGATCTGTTGAATTCTCTAAAGTATGAACTTCTTCAGCCATTTTCTCATAATTAGTAATACGAGCTTTATTTTTTGTATGTTTTGCTTTTGCTGTACTCCTAATCCACTCCAACTCTTTTGCTAAAGCTTTTTGACGCTTACTCTCATGCTTCTCTTCCAGAGCTAAACGTGCTCCTTTTTGCTCTAACCAGGAGGTATAATTCCCTTCCCAGGGTATACCAGTTCCTCGATCAAGCTCCAAAATCCAACCTGCAACATTATCCAGAAAATATCTATCATGAGTTATAGCTATCACCGTTCCCTTGTAACGTTGAAGATGATGTTCCAGCCACAAAATTGTTTCAGCATCAAGGTGGTTTGTGGGTTCGTCCAAAAGCAGTATATCTGGTTCCTGCAATAACAATCTGCACAGTGCAACTCGACGCTTCTCTCCACCAGAGATAACATCACATCTCAGGTCGGCATCAGGACATCGTAAAGCCTCCATTGCCAAATCTAATCTACTTTCCAGATCCCAGGCATTGCAGGCATCCAAGCTGTCTTGAAGTTTACCTTGTTCTATTAGAAGGTTATTCATCTCATCATCACTCATAGGTTCAGAGAATTTCAGGTTAATTTCATCAAACCGTTCTAATAAGGTTACTGTTTCCGAAACACCCTCTTTTACTATATCTAAAACCGTCTTATCGGGGTCTAATTGTGGATCCTGCTCCAGATATCCTATGCTATACCCTTTTGTCATATTGATTTCACCAATATAGTCATCATCTATACCGGCCATTATCTTTAGAAGTGTTGATTTTCCAGAACCATTTAAACCCAAAACCCCTATCTTAGCTCCATAATAATACCCTAAAGAAATGTTCTTGAGCAACTGTTGCCCATTACCTAAAACTTTTCCAACCCGGGACATTGAATATATAACTTTATTTTCTTCCATTTACAGCCTCATTTTTCAATCATATTGTTACAAAATCTATTCAGGAATCTTTAAAACTCTATAGAATTCTTTTGTTGATATTGCATTTTTTCTCCAATAATTGGATTCAATAAACTCTCCATCAACATCCTCTTGAAATCCATCACTCACATTATCTGACGATTGTACCTTATAATCAAAGCCAACCTCATCAGGCCAATAAAGATGTACTTCTGTACCGATAATCTCTATGGAAACACTATCTACGTAGTTGGAGCCAAACACAATATTCAGTTCTGTGTTGGCATTATCTGTAATGATCACATCGTTAACAACAACATCTTCATATCTATCACAACTGAATACAAACTCATAGGAGCCAGGAAGTAATGGTCTGTAATAACGCCCAAACAGTGAATCACTTCTTACAGGTTCCACCTCAGACATACCTGTTGCGCTGTCTATCTGTTCCACATAAACCTCGGCAACTAATGGCTGTCCATCGAGATCTGTTATATTACCTGTTACAGTTGAGTGATGTACTCTATCCAAAAATATAAGAGCTGCTTCCAGATTATCTTCACAGATATCTTGAACATCGTCTTGATCAGGAATGTATCTTGTGGCAAGTTCAATAGTAAAAGCAAAAATGCGCTGTTCTGAATATCCCCAATCCCCCATTGTACCCTGGCAGGTATAACCAAAATCTACTGCTTGGTCAGCTTCATAATGCCCGACACCATTGAGATTAGGAATTGTAGCAGCCATCTCTTCGGCCAAATCCCCCATAATCTCATGATCAAAAGAACATGCTCCAGGTAAATGCCCCAGTGGATATAAAACCTTCTGTGCATAAGAATGATAGGTTATAGCCCCAAAAAATTTCCTCTCTCTAATAAAATCTCTGATATACTGTGATTCCAGTTCTGAGAAAGCAGAAGGTCCGTGATAAAGACTACTCCAATAATAAGAGGAAGCATTATTATTACCCCAGACATACCCGAAATTTCTATTAAGGTCTACTCCATCCAAATTATTACCATCAAGATTGTTATTATTATTATTATCCCTCATATTTTTTCTATGACTTGTACTGAGATTATCAAATACCATTTTGTAACCGTCCGGATTAATCAGGGGAATAAACCATATCTGTGTATTATCAACCCAGTTTGTTATCTCTGGATCACTGCCATAGTTTTCTATTATATAATCCATTACGTGAAGTGGAACTGGCAAGCTGATAGTTTCTTTAGCGTGAATTAACCCGCAGAAAAGAACATTAGGTTCATCTTCTTCAATCTCCGGATTATCCGATATTTTTACTGCATAGATATCATGCTGATAATCTTCATAATTACTCATTCCCATTTGATAATAAGTATTGCACGTAGATGGTCCTAAAATTGTCAGGTCAACAAAATCAGGATTCTCAGCTGCCATATTCTGTAAGTGGGTCACAACCTCATCCACAGAGGGATATCCAGCTAAATCACGGATTTGGTGACTTTCTGGTAATATTTCCCAGTCAACATCCTTGTATTTTAACATAAAACTTTCTACATGCTGTTCATCAAGAATAATTTCAAAATCTCCTGTATAAGGATTATATTGAAAAGGTTCCCTTATAGAAGAGAGATTTTGTTTGATTTCCCGTGGAATATTTCTAGATTTTAAAATAAGATTACTAGAATATAAATTTGTCAAACAAACAATAATTAATAATAGAAACAGATTTTTTTTCATATTTTATTCATTCCTTTAGTATAAAAAAATAAAACAGGCAACCTGTTGTCAAGTTGCCTGTATTTATATGAATGAATATACTTACTTTACTCTTCTATAAGCTCTTCTTCGATATCAACAATTTTCATTTCAACCCGTCTGTTTTCAAATCTACCTTCCTCGGTATCATTAGAAGCTATAGGTTCAACTTCACCAACACCTTTAGGTATAAGATTTTCAGCAGAAATTCCCTTTTCTACAAGGTAATTAACAACTGATTCAGCTCTTGTTTGAGATAAATTTTGATTATATTCTTCAGCTCCAATATTATCAGTATGACCACTGATTTCTACTGTCAACTGAGTATTTTCCATCAGTTTTTCAGCGAGGAAATCAAGAATTGGATAA
Organism: uncultured Candidatus Cloacimonadota bacterium; assembly: GCA_964441785.1. GTDB lineage: Bacteria > Cloacimonadota > Cloacimonadia > Cloacimonadales > TCS61 > CAYYLA01. The sequence goes on from CAYYLA010000034.1 coordinate 10,539, forward strand.
GAATCTTCCAATAATTCAGCGCTATCAAAATCAAAATTAATATTGTCGATAATGATCACTTCATCAACTTCCATTTCTTCCAATTGAGTATCTTCAGTTAAGACCTCTACAACAGGTTCTTCAACAATTTCCTCTTCAATTGGGCGAATAGTAAGGTGATAAATATCTTCATGTCCTAAACCACTAAATCTATTTGAAGAGATAAAAGCGGTATTATCAAAAGGAGAGTTATAAAAATATCTATCATCTTTAACAGAGTTGACTACGAGACCTAAATTTTCTGGTTCACTCCATTCTTGCCATGTATCGCCGATTTTTTCTGCTTTAAAAATATCGAATCCACCAAGGCCAGGGTGACCATTTGATGCAAAATAAAGAGTATTACCATCCCAATCGAGGAATGGAGTCTCTTCATATTCATCAGTATTTATAACATCACCGAGGTTTTCGGGAGTAGACCAGCTTCCATTAGTATAAACAGAAACATAAAGGTCTAACGCACCGTATCCACCTGGGCGGTTACTGGCAAAAAACATTACATTTTCAAAAACATAAGGTTGGATCTCTACGTTATCACTATTAACACCAGCGATAAGGCTTGGTTTTTCCCAGCCATTATCATTTTTTCTGGTTAAGTAGATATCACCATTTTTTGAATTTGACAGGTAATTACCAAAAAGATAAGCAACGTCATTAGAGGCATTAACAGCGCCTAATGATTCGTTACGTTTTGTATTAAGATTGTCTATCATATGAGGTTCTTGCCAGATACCATCAATCTTATTAACCTCATAGATATTTTCTTTACCCTGATCTGCCAATCTACCGGATGTTAAATACAAGGTTTTTCCGTTATTTGCAATAACAGGCGCAAAGTCAGAATATTCCGAGTTTATCTTACCGTAAATTTTTCCCAGAGTATAGATATTTTTTTCTGTTTTAGCTAGTTCAATCTGTTTTTGAAGAATCTCTAATACAGCAGTGATTTCTTCTTCATTTGCTCCAAGATTCTTTTCTTTATAAATACTGAGATGTTCATAAGCTAAATCATACTTCTGTTGAGCAATGTATGTTTTACCTAGATAGTAGTGGTGTTCTGGTAAAACAGTTGTTTTTTCCATTGCCTGGAAAAGAAGTTCTTCAGCTTTATCATAATCTCCCTGAATATAATATTCTTTAGCATCTACAAAGAAACGTTCATTTGTACCATACAGAAGAACAGAAGCTAAAACCAGAATTAAAATAAACAAGTTTCTTTTCATGGGTGCTCCTTCAATTAATTATAGTTGCCCGGGGAGAGAATACTCTCCCCGAGAACTATTAAAATTAAAACTTAAGAATTAATGTTAACTGGTGAGAATCATCAAATCCTTTAGCTGGTTCTTGTACAAAGGCATAATTGATTTCAAACATTTTAAATCTAAGACCTAAACCTGCTGTGAAATTATCTTCATTCATACCTAATCTGATTCCACCTTCTGTATTGGAAAGAATTTCATCCCATCTTGTTTTTTCTTCTAAATTAATAGCTGAATGACTAGAACCGATTTCTGTGTCTTTGCCGACACCAGTCCAGTATTCAGCACCAATGTGTACAGTTACATCTTCATCATGTTTTTCTTTTTTCAAATCAGTGGCAAATGTAAGACCATAGATTGGATGAACAGCCATACCAAGCGTAAACTGAGCAGGTACTTCTTCTTCATCAACTTCAGCATAAATATCTCTAGCTGTAGCACCAATGCTGATATAATCATTCATATCCCATAGTAATCCAAGGTCTGCACCGAATCCACTTGTATCATCATCATCAAGTGAAGACATGTACATTTTTGCACTTAAACCGAATTTAAATTTACCAGGTCCAATACCTAAGGATAAAGCTACACTGTGATCATTATAATCAAAATCACCTTGGTAGTTTCCGTTTCTATCATCGTGAACTTGGGAAACGGGGTGGAGGGCGGTTTGGTTGCAATCCCCTGACCGGGTCAGTTGGGGTTGTAACTATTACTTAAAACCAGTACCAAGAGCTGCATAATTTTGCATTCTGTCCATACCCATATCGGTATACATCATAGCAAATTCAGCTCTCTTAACATTTGCAAGTCCTGCCGGGTTCCAATAGGTAGCTGTAATATTATCCATATAAGCAGTACCTGTTCCACCCATTGCCATAGCTTTTGCACCTAACCCCATTCTAACCCAGGGGAAAAGGTCATTGTTTTCAGCTGCAAGAGTTGAGAACATGCCTATGAGGAGCAAGGCAGACAAAATCAAAAGTAAGCTTTTATTCATCTTTTCCTCCATATAATTGATCCGGAGGAGGGATTAACCCCCTCCGGAAATTAATTTATTTTACAGCAATCTTAATCATTTCATCAACCACAGACTTGCCGTCATTTACTGATACCTTAGCGAAGTAAATACCACGAGCTAACTTAGTGCCTTTATCTGTTCTTCCATCCCAGACATTTCTACTTCTGTTAGTTCCACGGATTGTTCTTACTTCCTTACCGGCAAAGTCATAGATCTTAATGATTACATCTGCTGACTTGGTAGTGTTGACTACGAATACTGCATCGCCGTCTTCTACCGGGTTAGGATAGACGTGGGCATCTGTGATTTCAAGTTCGATACTTTCATCACTTACAGTGAAGTTTCTATTGATGATCATTGTATTCATAACATTGTCTGTTACCTTGATTTCTACTACATGTGTTCCGAGCTCGAAGTCTCCTGAGTAGTAGATACCGTCATCTGATAATTCAACATCTGTTACAATTTCACCATCAATCTTAAGAACAGCACTAGCTATTCCTGATTGGTTATCTTCGAAGTATGCTCTTACAACAACTGGGTTACCAACTGCATAATCCATAGCTTCTACAGGAGATTCTACAGATACTTCAGGAGCTGTCTGATCAACACCATAGGTCTGGTTAGCAATTGTCTGAATTCCTGATACATTAGTAGCAGTTACTTTAAGAGTAATTGCTGTGTATTCAGTCACGTCAGCTGCAATCCAAATTCTATAATCTTCGCCATCAGAGTAAACTACCTGTGGTCCCTGAATTGATTCACCTGCAGGTTCACCAAATACTTCAACTTCAACACCATTATTAGCAACAGAACCTGTTACATTGAATGTAAGAGGAACATTCAATTCTGGTCCATACCACATTCCACCATCACCAAGTTCATTAAATGTAACAGCAACTTGAGATGCATCAACGTAGAACATGATAGATTCGGCTGTTGTGTTACCAGCTTTATCTGTTACTACAGCTGTTACAGTGTAAGTACCAACCTGAAGATCAGTTACAGGAGCTTCGATACTTTGTACACCTTCACCAACTGTTTCGTTAACTATAATAGTTCCCATTGGATCCATCACTTTCAATGATCCACTTAAGATACCGCTACCAAATGAATTTCTGGAAGCTGATAACTGAATTCCCTGATGTTGATCAGCTGATCTGTCTGCTATGTTGTCTGTGAATGTTACATGTACATTACAAGCAGCACCAACAGCGAAATGAGCTTCATCTTCAGGAGATACAAATGTGATTGCTGGAGCATCACCGTCAACACCATAAGTTTGACTGCTTACATTAACTCCATCATAAACATTTGTAGCTTGAACTTCGAGAACTACACTATTGCATTCTGAAGGTATATTAGCACCTAAGAATACTTCATATTCACCCTCTTCTACTGGAGTAAGGGTTTGTGGTCCCTGAATTACTTCCATACCAGGAATAGTATAGAATGTAACAACAACACCATCTTCAGCAATCGCAACATCACCTGTAGCTTCTACTGAGAATTTAAATGGATTGTCATTATGTTCAGGACTGAACCACCATCCACCATTGAAGGCGTCGAATGTAATTGTAGGTTGAGGAGCATCTACTGTGAACATAATAGATTCAACAGTAATATTTCCAACAACGTCTTTAACTACTAACATTACATTGTAATCACCAACAAGGAGATTTTCAGGTTCAATAATAGTTTCAACATAGTTGTCACCACCAGTAACTGTGAATGGAACACCATCAGGATTAGTTATAGTGATTTCAGCATAGTCGATACCTGAACCATTATTTCTATCAGATTTAGTTCTTGTAGCTGTCATAGTCAGACCATTAGAAGAGCTTCTATTAAGAGCAGGTTCTTCTTGTACGTCTGAGTAAGTACCGATGATAGTAACAGCATCGTTCATATCGAAGTGCTGTTCGTTAACAGGTTGTGTAATCTGTGCGATAGGAGCATCATTATCAATCAGATAAGTCTGATTAGCTTCAGATGATACTTCCCAGATATTAGTAGCTTCAACTTGAAGTCTTACAGCATACTTATCAGCACCAACAACACCACCAGGAATGTTAACATGATAGATACCTTCACCATCAGGAACAACTGTGGTTGGTCCCATGATAATTGCATTATCTGGTTCTTCGTAAACATTGATTACAACACCGTCGAAGGCAACTTCAGATCCATCAATTGTGTGAACTTCGAACGTAAGGTCATTGTCACCATGAGTTTCAATCCACCAACCAGCTTCTGGTTCGATGAATTCAACAACAGGAGCAGGACCAACTACTTCAAATTCGAAGCTTACACTACCAACGTTATTGATCATATCAGGAACACTTGCAATTACAACATAGTGACCTGGTTCTAACCATTCGTCAGGAGCCCATTGCCATGTACCATTAGTATAAGTAGCCTCATCATTTGGTAATACACTACCATTAAGAGTTACAGTTACACCTTCTGGATTAACACCACAAGCACCTGAGTACCAGGTATGCCATTCGTCAACTACTGTAGGACCAGGGATATCTTCGTATCCAATAGCCACTACAACATCAGTACCATAGAGAAGTGTATCAGGAGTATAGTCAGCTGGATCTTCATCAACGATCCACTGTTCACCTACCCAGTAAGTTCCAAGTGAATCAACAA
>CAYYLA010000035.1:0-4231 GCA_964441785.1 uncultured Candidatus Cloacimonadota bacterium
CTCTGTATAAAGCTTCTCGGCAATGTTGTAATTGACCTGAAAAAATGATTTGTAGTGTAATTTAAACTGTGTTGTTCCGATATTTGTCATCAAGTTATCTTGACCAAACAAGATCTTCTCATCCTCACCCAATATTACATTTGTATTATCTGGATTTATATTCTGCACTATCCCGATAATTTGGGGATACTTCGTAATCAGTTTGTTAACTAACTGTTTTGTAAAAGCCATTTTCCGTCGTTTTGTAACTATTACAACCAGGATCTGATCTCCACTGTTGGATATGCGAAATCCTATATGTCTCAGATTGCCTTTACGGCTTTTTTCATCATAGATCTTTTCATTACTGCTAACAACATAGGTTATAAAATCCTGTGCAATTTCATCAAAAATTTTTGGATGAATCAAGCAATGCTCATGCGTAACAATTTTATGGCTTCTGTGAGCAAAGATCCCGGCAGCAGGACTATTCTTAACTAATCCTAAGGGCATAAAACTCTTATTACGATAGTGAAATACTCCATCTGAAGGAATAATATTGCTTCTTTTACTTATGTTCAACTTTCCAAAGATTTCATCTAGTATATGCTGTTTGAACTCCAACTGCTTTTCATAATCAATAGCCAACCAATCGCAGCCACCGCAATCCATATCAGCCGAACACTTGGTTTTATTACGAAATGGGGAAGCTTCTATGACCTTTATGATTTTCGCGAAAAAAACCTTCCGGGATTTATGAATAATTCTGCACTCCAGGCGATCACCAGGTATACCTGAATAGACAAAGACTGGGATACCGTTATGATATCACAGAACAAAACCCTTATTTACTATTTTCTCTATAGAAATTTCTATATTTTCTTTGTTATATGATACCATCGTAATTTCCAAACCATCCCAATCGCTTCTCGGATTATTCGTTTAGACATCTTGGATTCTCCACTGCGTCTATCAGTGAAAACAATAGGAATCTCTTTAACTCTGAATTTCTTCAGCCAGGTACGGTAATTCATCTCAATTTGAAATGAATAACCATCGGAGAGAATCTGATCAAGATCAATAGATTGCAAAACCTCTTTTCTAAAACATTTAAATCCACCGGTTGGATCGTGAACCGGCATCAATGTAATAAACCGAACATACTGAGCAGCGAGATAGCTAAGTAATAATCGTCTTAGAGGCCAATTTACAACATTGATTCCCTCGATATAACGTGAGCCGATAACCAGGTCATTAGATTCGATTGCTTTCAGCATATCAACCAGCATTTCAGGATCATGAGAGAAATCTGCATCCATCTCGAAGATATAATCATAATCCCTACTGAGAGCATATTTAAAACCAGCAACATAAGCTGTACCAAGCCCCAACTTACCTTCACGTTTCAGCAAGTGAACCCTGTCATTATCCTTCATTATCGTTTCTACAATCTCAGCAGTTTTATCGGGTGAGTTATCATCAACAACCAGAATCTCCAAAATCGGATCCTGCTTTAAAACTTCTGCCATTATTAAGGCAATATTATCTGCTTCATTATAGGTTGGAATAATCACCAATGCTTTCATTATTACTTCTTTCCTTTATCAAGATTATTTTTCAATAATTGCTTATCATCAACATCTTTTATCTCTCTTGCCGGATGTCCCATCCAGATTTTGTCTGCTGTTGTATTCCTGGATACAAGACTTCCTCCTGCTACCATAGAGTCTGCTTCAATAACCTTACCAGGCAGGATGGTTGAATTTACCCCGATGCGTCCACCACGTTTGATTTTGACACCCTTAAAATGATTAAATCTCTCTTTGTCACGTCCCATAAAGTTATCATTGCTTGTAGCAACACAAGGAGCGATAAAGCAGTAATCCTCAATATCTGAATAAGCAGTGATATAACAATTTGTTTCAAATTTATTGCGATTTCCTATGTTAACAAAATTCTCTATCGCAACACCTCTACCGATGATGTTAAAATCTCCAATCTTTGTGTTTTCACGTATTGTTGCCAGATCTGCAATGAGATTATTCTCTCCGATACTTGCTTGAACGTAAACTGTTACATTGGTACCGATCAAGCACCCATCACCAATGGAACAGGGCTGGTAGGATTTTTGAGCCTTAAAAATACTTCGCGGAGAAATCATAGGTTTTTTCCCTATTACAGAATTATCATCTATCCTTACGTAGGAACCGATAGTTGATGATTCCCTGATAATTACATTATGACCTATGATACAACTATCCCCGATGGTCACATTATCTTCAATAATGACATTATATCCCAAGCTGACATTAGCTCCCAACACAGCTGATTCTGCAATTATGTTGTTCATTATGCCTCCGATTTATTGAGAATACATTTTTTAATTTTACTAATTCAGAAGTAAAGGCTTTTTTAAATAAAAAAAAAGCAGGTCATCGAAAAGACAACCTGCTGAATATATATCCTAAGTGATTAAACTACACCGTGATCAACCATTGCACCTGCAACTTTCATGAAGCCGGCAATGTTTGCACCTTTAACGTAATCTACGTAGTCACCTTCTGTTCCATATTTCACACATTGTTCATGGATTGCTACCATGATGCCGTGAAGTTTTTGATCAACTTCTTCGCGTGACCAGTTGAAACGAAGACTGTTCTGTGACATTTCAAGTCCTGATGTTGCAACACCACCAGCGTTAGCAGCTTTACCAGGAGCGAAAAGGATTTTGCTATCCTGGAATACTTTAACAGCACCAGGAGTACAAGGCATGTTAGCACCTTCAGATACACAGATACATCCATTTTCTACTAATAATTTAGCATCTTCTTCAAGTAATTCGTTCTGTGTTGCACATGGAAGAGCTACATCAACTTTAACTTCCCAAGGTCTTTTGCCTTCGAAGAATGGTACACCAAATTCATCAGCATAATCTTTTACTACATCATTATTAGATGCTCTCATTTCAAGCATAAAGTCAACTTTTTCACCTTTGATACCATCTTCATCATAGATGTAACCATCAGGTCCTGATAAAGTAACAACTTTTCCACCTAATTCATTAACTTTTTGAACAGCGCCCCAAGCTACATTACCAAAACCGGAAACTGCAACTGTTTTGCCTTCAAATGTTTCGCCTTTTGTGCTAAGCATTTCTTTTGCAAAGTATACATTACCAAAGCCAGTAGCTTCAGGTCTTACTAAACTACCACCCCAATTAAGGCCTTTACCTGTAAGAACACCTGTAAATTCATTGGTGAGTTTTTTGTACATTCCAAAAAGATAACCAATTTCTCTACCACCAACACCAATATCACCGGCTGGTACGTCTGTGTTTGCACCAATGTGTCTGAAAAGTTCCATCATGAAAGACTGGCAGAAACGCATAATTTCATTGTCTGATTTACCTTTAGCATCAAAATCAGATCCACCTTTACCACCACCCATTGGGAGTGTAGTAAGACTGTTTTTGAAAATCTGCTCGAATCCGAGGAATTTAAGAATACTTAAATTCACACTTGGGTGAAATCTTAAACCACCTTTGTATGGTCCAATTGCACTGTTAAACTCAATTCTGTAACCACGGTTAACTTGTACGTTACCTTGATCATCAACCCATGGAACTCTAAACATAATTGTACGTTCAGGTTCTACCATTCTTTCAAGAATTTTTGCTTCTTTAAAGCGTGGATTAGAATCATATACATCCCATACAGATTCAACAACTTCTGTTACTGCCTGTAAGAATTCTGGTTGCCCTGGATTTTTTGCGGCAACTAATTCAAGAAATGCCTTCATGCTCATAAAGCCCTCCAAATATCAATTTGATTTCAAAAAATTTTTTCTATTTTAATTGTCAAGCTTTGTAATAAGCAAATTGATATTTTTTTCTTGATTAACATAACTCATTACATTTCATACAGTTAACATTTACCATAAGATAAGAGGTATTCTTTACTATATCGATTGTCCTTAAGTGCTTCAATTGCAATTTATTACAAAAAAAAGAAGCAGTCTAAAAAAGACTGCTTCTTTTAATTCTAACCTTTTAATCTATACGATACCATGATCAAGCATTGCTTCAGCAACCTTAAGGAATCCAGCAATATTTGCACCATTTACATAGTTTACAAAATTACCTTCTTTACCATATTGAACACATTGTTCATGTATTCTGATCATAATCTTGTGCAATTTTTCATCTACCTCTTCGCGAGACCAACCTAAGCGAAGACTGTTCTGTGACATTTCA
>CAYYLA010000035.1:4306-15437 GCA_964441785.1 uncultured Candidatus Cloacimonadota bacterium
TCCATAGAGAATCTTGTTTTCTAAGAATACCTCTACAGCATCAGGAGTCGATGGCATATTAGCACCTTCAGAGACACAGATACATCCGTTTTTAATAAGTTCTTTGGCCTCTTCCTCATTCAATTCGTTTTGAGTTGCACATGGAAGAGCTACATCACATTTAACAAACCAGGGTCTTTTACCTTCGAAATATTCACACCCAAATTCTTCTGCATATTCTTTGATTCTTCCACGTTTTACATTCTTAAGATCCATAACGAATTCCCACTTATCTCCTGAGATTCCTTCTGGATCATAGATAGTTCCACTTGAGTCTGATAATGTAACAACCTTACCACCCAATTGATTTACTTTCTGGGTTGCATATTGAGCAACATTACCGGATCCTGAGATAGCTACTGTTTTACCTTCAAAACTTTCTCCCTTAGTCTTTAACATCTCTTCAGCAAAATATACTGCACCGTATCCTGTTGCTTCAGGTCTGATAAGACTACCACCCCAGCTGAGTTTTTTACCGGTTAATACACCTGTGAATTCATTTGTGATTTTTTTATACATACCAAACATATAACCGATTTCTCTACCACCGACCCCGATATCACCAGCTGGTACATCTGTATTGTGCCCAATATGTCTATATAATTCAGCCATAAATGATTGGCAGAATTTCATAACTTCATTATCTGATTTTCCTTTGGGATCGAAATCTGATCCACCTTTACCACCACCCATTGGCAGAGTTGTCAGGCTGTTTTTGAAGATCTGTTCAAATCCAAGAAATTTAAGGATACTGAGATTAACACTAGGATGGAATCTAAGACCGCCCTTATATGGACCAATTGCACTGTTAAATTCAACACGATAACCACGATTTACCTGAACTTCACCATTATCTTTAACCCATGGCACTCTAAACATCAGTACACGTTCAGGCTCTATAATCCGTTCCAGAATTTTTGCTTCAACAAATTTAGGATTTGATTCATAAACAGACCATAAAGACTCTACAACTTCTGTTACCGCCTGTAAAAATTCTGGTTGACCCGGATTTTTTGCTTCAACTTGTGCTAAAAACTCTCTAACTGTCATACAAACCTTCCTTTCTTTTTTTGTTTTTGATAACGCGCAAAAACTGTAATTTTAAAAGGCTTATGTCAAGGATTAATAGTAAAAATTTAACGCTATTTCAAATTCTATTTTTCATTTTGATCAACGTGGATAACTGCTTTCCCGCTTCTGCCATCTATCTTCACCATTAATGGCGCAAAATATTCAATTAATGTAAAATACTTTCTTTTTTCAATAATTTTCTGTTTTCTTTGATTCTCACATATGATACACTCCGTTTACTGGCGATGATCTACTGTTAGATCGCCAACGTTCATAGAAACAATATTATGAAAGAAATGACTTCCCTGAGAAGCTTCTACAGTAAAATTATCTGTGCTGGACTCTACAATGATCTTTGCCCTGTTTATCTGAGCCCAATAAACTGGAACACCCAGAAATCTATCACTTGAACCCCAGCGACCAAAACCAATCAATATATAATCCAACCCGCTCTTATCCATATATTCATTGAGCTCTTCCAGTTCTTGAGCCATAGCAATCGTCTGAGTATTATCAAAGACATCAGGATCAATATAGATAATGTGTTTAATATTCCTTTTAATCCCATTACCAATGCTGTGGTTGGTAATCAGCACCATATCAGATTCGGGAATATTGAGATTATCAACCTCGATTCTCTCATCATTAATCAGCAGAGGTCTAATCTGAAGAAGATAAAAAATCGGTTCTGGTTTAGCTGCCAGATTAATTGCATACTCTATCTCAACAGGAACACCAAGACTGATCTCACCGATTTCCAATACACGCTGTAGCATTGACGAAAGTGGAAATTGGTTATAATGTATAACATTCCTATAGGTAAGCACACGAGGTCCTTTCGTAAATTTCCCATCCAAAAAACTGAAATGTTCATAATCCCAGACAGAAGTAAGTGGGAAAAAAATACCTTCCTTATGTTTATTGAGGATTCGTTTTTTCACAAGCGTTTCATCCTCACCTAAGCACAGATCATAATCATCCAGCTTTAGATTGAGAGCGTAAAAATCTCGCTGATTATTTTCAACAATTTCTTCGGGCTTCAACAGGTCTATTCGTGGATGTTTAGGACAATAACGGTAAGCTCTTTCGCCATCAACAACCGATTTACCCAACCCCACTGCTAATGTTGCCATCCCGTCTGTATGAAGTTGATTGTCTATTGGATAAAAATTATATGATTGAGCTGTTCCAGAGAAATGCGGTAGATAGTATGACTCATCATAGACAGTCCCAACAATCTCCTGAATTATAACAGCCATTTTCTCTTCATCCAGTTGATAATTAATGCTTTCTATATATTTACGTGCATTTTTCTGGAAAGGGGAAGCAAAAACAAGTTTTATGGCAGTTTTCAGATTCCTTAATCTATCCTCAATGTGGCCAGATGAGTTTGGAACCATAAAGGTTTGATATATCCCTGCAAAGGGTTGAGATTGAGAATCTTCGAGCAATCCTGAAGATCGAATAGCCAGAGGTTTCTTAAAATTTTGCAGTAGAACGCGAAGTTTTTCTTCTAACTCTCTCGAGAGATAACCTGCGCTGAAACGTCTATTAATATCAACATCCGACAGATTAATAATCTCATCAACGGGAATCCTGTTACTCTCCATAAACAGATCGAACTCATTTGTGCCAATAATGGCAGTATGAGGTAATTTCAAATCAAAACCCTCATACTCTTTATGAAGTTCCAGAGTTGTAATTAAAGCATTGAGAAAAGCCAGTCCTCGACCTTTTCCGCCAAGAGAACCATCGGATAACTGAATAATCTTACCCTCTTCGGTAAATACTGATGCATCAAATTTGACTACCTTACCTTTATTACGGTTACCTCTGATCCGGTATATCATATTCTTGAGGAATTCCCTCAAATGATTTATACTTGGAAAATCATCCAACACAACATATCTGATATGATGAGCAATCTGAATCTCTCCATGAGCCATTAGCCAGGCTGAAAAATGATTCATAGTTGCATGATACTTGAGAGATTCATCCGGTATATCAAAGAGCAATCGTTCAAAATCATACATCGACTTAGCTCTAGCAATCTCCAATCCCTTCGCATCTCGGAAGATAAAATCACCAAATCCAAGATTGTTGATAATAAATTTTCTCACTCCCTTAAAAAGATTCTGAGAATTTTTATCCAAAAAGACAGCATCATTTTTATAAGCGTCTATCTCATAACTTTTATTGGCTGATTGAATTAATATTGGCAAATTTGGATCTGTTTCTCTGATGTTTTTTACCAATCTAATTCCACCGTAGGAGTCAAGTTTACCATCGACATCCAGATAGACATTAGTAATAATACAGATTATGTGTTCACGATATTTATTGTAAAATTTGAGAGCATCATTATGTGTGTGCACCAATATTACTTTTGGTCTTGCTCTCATGCGAAGACGTTTATTGTTATCATCCAACTCAGAATCGATTAGTTCCTGGGTAAGCCTGAATCCTTCATTATAAAGGACAGGGAGAAACTTGGAATAGTAATCAATGGAGTTTTCAACCACCAGGATAACCCGAACATGGCCCTGTAACACATCATATTCAACATTTTTTTTATCTTCAATAAGTTTGACCATCGTAAGAAAAATTTTCGCATCACCATTCCAGAGAAATACATCTTCGAAAAATTCTAGCACCCCAGGATTACGGTAGATTAAGTCTATGTACGACTGTTTGTTTAATAATAGTAAAATAGGTAATTGAGGGTATTTCTTTTTGATCATTTCTGCCATGTGATGAGGTTTGATCTGCCCAACTCGCATCATTATGATAACCAGATCAAAACGCTCTTCCTCGAGAATACCCATAATATCATCTGTGAAAGTAATTGTCCTAATTCGGGGTGTTAATGTTAGATTCACCATATTGTATTCACCATACAACTGTTCTGAAAGACGTCCGTCCTGCTCTAACACATAGGCATCGTAGAAACTTGAGATAAGAAGAATATTAGAAACCCTATACTTCATGAGATTGAAGAACTGATCTTCACCAAATTTGAACTTATTATAGTAATAACTTAACTCTTCCTGATTCATTCAATCCCCTATTTATAGATAAACGAGATACCCTTTCTTCCGTCCATTTTCACAACCACTGGATGATCCAGTTCTACGTGTACAAGATATTCTGTCTTCTCTGCAACTTCCTGATTACCTAACCAATCCCAATCTATAAAATCTAATTCTGTAAATGCAGGAACAGTGAAATATCCAACATTCATAGAGACAAGATTATGGAAGAAATGTGTGCCCTGAGACGCATCGACAACAAAATCAGCCAGACCTGCTTCAACAATTATTTTAGCCTGATTAATTTCATGCCATTTCACGGGAATTCCCAAAAACCTATCTCGCGATCCCCAACGTCCAGGACCTATTAAAATATAGCGTCTGTTACGTTCGCGCATTTTTTTATTCAAATAGAAAATTTCATCGCGCATTTTTATGGTCTCTGTGTTCTTAAATTTCTTCGGATCAACATAGATTATATCACAAACATCCGAAATAACGCCATTTCCCATACCGCTTTTGGTATAAAGGAACAGGTCGGTTTTATCAATATTTTCAGAATCAATATAGATTTCATCGGTATTAATGGTTAATGGTCTGATCTGCAATATATAGAAGATTGGATTTTCCCTGGTTGTAAGCCCCAGATTCACGGCAAACTCAATCTCTACAGGTACACCCATCGCCATTTCTCCTATTTCCATAATTTCCTTTAATATCTTTGATAATGGGAAATATTCGTACTTTATGACATCTGCAAACGTTACGATGCAGGGACCCTCAACATCAGCTCCATCGAGGAAACGATTGTTTTCGTAATCCCACACAGAGATAAGATGTTTGAGAGAATTGTGTTTTCTTGCTCTGCGAATTTTCAAAGGAATAAGCGGACCTTCTTCATACTTCAATAAGTCAAAATCCGATATTTTGCGATCAATTACATACATCTCTTTCTGCGATTCCCCCAATAGTTCTTGAGCAGAGACTAGTTGCTTTTTGGGATGTCTGGGGCAGAATCTGAAGATCTTTTCGCCTTCCACTACGGTTTTTCCCATCCCAACTGCCATAGAAGCGATGCCATCACTATTCTTAAGATCAGAGGTTGGATAAAAATTATAGGACTGAGCAACCCCGGATATGTGAGGATAGAAATTACCATCAAAATCATTGCCTACAATCTCCTGAATAATTACAGCCATTTTCTCCTCTTCCAGTTTATAGTTGATGCTTTCGATATAATTCCGAGCAGTTTCAAGATATACAGAAGAAAATACCAGTTTTACAGCACCCTTTAGTTGTTCAAGTCTGAGGGATGAATCCTCATGGCTGTTGGGCAACATATAGGTGTTATAGATTCCTGCGAAAGGTTGTGATTGAGAATCCTCCAACAAGCCTGATGATCTAACAGCCAATGGATAATCAACATCATCAATCAACTTCTGCAATGTATTTGATAATCCCTCAGATATGGTTCCTTTGAGAAAAAACTCTCTGATCTTATCATCACTTCTGGTGGTTAACCAGTCACCTATCTTATTATGCTCAATAAAGTGATCATATTCACTGGTACCAATTATAAAGGTTCGTGGTATCATAATTCGTACTTTCTCAAATCGCTTCTCAAATTCCATAGTAACGATAAGAGAATTAAGGAATGCTATACCTCTACCCTTGCCACCAAGAGAACCTTCAACCAATCGGATAATCCCCTCTTCCGTGTTGATAGAGCTGGGATCAAAATTAATTATTTTACCTCTATTTCGCTCAAAACGAACATCCTGGAAAATTGAAATAAGATGTGAACGTAACTCTTCATTACTGACAAAATCAGTAATCTTCAAACCCTGGATTTTCTTGGCAGATAAGAATTCACCATGGGCGGTTAACCAGGCGGAAAAATGGTTATTAGATCCATGATAGATTAATGATTCATCAGGGATAATCTTCAGCATATTCTCAAAATGTTTAATACTTCTTGCCTTGCCTATCTCTTCCCCATTTTCAAGCCGGAAAACAAAATCACCGAACCCTAGATTTTCTACTACAAACCTGCGAATATCATGCAAAAGAGTTTTCGAATTCTTATGAAGAAAATGTACATGTAATCGCTCTGCCTCTTCTTTGTTTTCCAACTCGGAAGATTGAAGTAAGATAGGACAATTCACATTATGCATTTGCAGATGTCTTATCAATTTTATTCCGGCATGAGGATGTTCTTTTCCGTTTATGGGATAGCGAATATCCGATATTATTGAAACAACATACTCTTTATATTTTTCATAGAGTTCTATTGCTTCTTCAAAGGTGTGACAGAGTAAAACCTTTGGGCGACCTCGCATACGCCTTCGTTTGCTGATATCATCCAATTCTTCAGTAATAAGCAGTTGAGTCTGTTTCAGTATTTCGGCATAAAGCAGAGGATGAAACATGGAATAATAATGAATAGAGTCTTCAACCAGCAGAATAACACGAACCAAACCATTTTTTGTATCTTCCTGTACATTCCACAGGTCTTCTACATATTTTATCATTGATAGAAAGATTTTGCTATCCCCATTCCACGAGAAAACATTATCAATGCCACTCATATCTTCACTACTTTTATCGATCAATCCAACATCGTTGGATACATTCAAAAGGAGTAAGATCGGTGTTTCGGGATTTATTGCCTTGATCTCCTTACTAAGTTTGAAAGGACTCAATTCACCAATTCGCATCATAGTAATCACAAGATCAAATTTCTTTTGTTTACACAACTCCAGAGCTTGAGTACCGGTCGGGACACTGGTGATTCGCGGGGATGTGCTGAGATTCAGTTGTCGGTATTCCCCATGGATCTGTTCAGATAATCGTCCATCCTGTTCAAATATGAAAGCATCATAAAAGGTTGAAACTAAAAGAATTTCTCTTACCCTCTTTTTCATTAACACATGAAATATGTCCTCTCCATGCTTAAATTTATTGTAATAATAGTTGAGTTCTTTGATATCCATTTTACCTCCACCATAGTGAACTCTTTTTCTAAAAAATACGTTTTTTATTGTCAAGCATTGTTACCAGTTGTTTTCTTGTTTTCATTGGATTTTTTATTAAGAGGAAATGATGAAAATGCGAAAAAGATATTTTGTAATTATTTTTATTCTCAATATGTTAATGTTACACGCTGACTACACAGAAAAATTTATAAACCTGGCTTGGAACACCCCGAAATTATCTTCTAAAATTTCAGAAAGTTATCTGGAAAATTCCAGCTACGATATTGTCAAATTGTACAATAACCAAGTAGATTCAATGAATTTTGCTTTGAATTCATTTTCAGATTTCAAGAGATCAATCAACGATTATTTCACAGGAAAACCAGAGAAGCAATTCTTGTATTATCCAATAAAATACAACAATATTATGGGTTATTTTCAGCTTTCTCCCCGTGTTGGATATGATTATATTAGTAATGAAGAATTCGATTACAGCTTTCTCCATTATGGTTTGGATATCAAAACAAACCTGAACAACAAATTATTTTTAACAGCTCAATGGTGGTCTGGTCACTTTGATGGTGAGCCGGAGGATATCGAGACAGATAGCAATCTATTGGATAGTTGGATAAAAAACTGGAACGATACTAATGTAATCTACCTCGATAATATCCGTGGGAAATTGGATTGGCGTGGGACCTACGGTTCTTTGGCGATAGGACGTGACACATATGAAATCGGATCCAACATAAGTGGAAGCATCATTCTCAGCAATGAAACAAATGATTATGGATATTTCAGCGGGATATTGGATCTCGGTAAAATTACATTATCAATCATGCATGCAAACCTGATTCCCGATAGCACAAATTATGCTATGGGAGAGCCCTATGATCAAACCAGAAAATACGAAGAGAAGTATCTGGTTATTCACAAATTGGACTGGTATCCAACCTCTACCCTGCATCTATTTGCTGGAGAATCCCTTATATATGGTAGTAGAGCTCCCGAAGCCAGTTATCTTTTACCGCATTTTTTCCAACGTATTACCGAGCATAATCTCTCTGATCGAGATAATGTACTGATTTTCTGTGGTAGTGAGATTGAGCTTTCCAGGCATGTTACTTTATACTCAAATCTCATGTTGGATGAATTGAAGAAAAGCGAAATTTTTGGTGATTGGTGGGGTAATAAATATGCCTTACAAGCTGGATCATCAGTTAAGACATCATTTGTTTTACCAACCACAACAACATTTGAATTTACTGCTGTCAGGCCCTGGTTATATACCCATAAAACATTGGTTAATAAATATTCAAACGAAGGTAGAAGCCTTGGTTATAGCGAAGGAAGTAACCTGATTAACTACACAATTGAATCCAATATTCACCTAATAGATTGGATAGAACTCAATCTGCAGGGATCCTATCAACGACAGGGGTCCTTAGGTGACAGTTTTTTGATGGATTATGACAACCGACCCAAGGATACTGCACAATGGTTAGAAGGTGATATCACAGATACCTACACCGGTATTGTAAACCTTTTGGTTGAACCATCGCGATGCCATAAAATTAATATCGGTTGCAGGTACGAGAAGGTCAGAGAAGGTGAGGATTCGGTTCAACTATCATTCAGCTATTTAACAACCTATTAATTTGAGGTAAAATGCAGAAAAAACGGATTATTTTCATCCTCAAATTACTGCTCTCTCTGATAATTTTTTATCTGATTCTGCGTGATATCAATATCCATTTACTTGTAGAAAATTTCAATAAGCTTAGTATCGGAGTTATTCTCTTATTAATTATAGCAACCATCCTGAAAAAAATCCTGCAGATGTGGAACTGGCAGCGATTTCTTATAATTGATCCTGAATATAAACCCACCAGACAAAGGGTCATATCAACCTTCTTTATTGGAGAAGCTCTGCGATTTCTTCTTCCCGGAGGATATGGTATTGTTGGCAAAATCTACTTTATCGACAACAGCAAGCGAAATTCATTTCTCTCAATTGGATTGGAAAAATTCTTCCAGATCTGGACATCCCTGGCGTTGGCATGCATTGCCGGTTTTTTCTATTTTGAGAATATTGCTCTCTGGATAAGAATTTCTCTTAATATTGTTGTTCTACTTCTTCCTTTTTTTCTTGTTTTGATTCGACATTTTGTTAAGCACGAGTCCATACAATCCTATACAAAGCAATATATACGTTATGCGCCTACAATCATAATACGATCATTTATTATGATGTTTATTACAGCAATCCAATATTATTTGATTATCGGATTCTTTGGCAATGTTGGTTTTTCTTCAATATTACTGGTAGTTCCATTGATACTTTCAGCCAATCTATTACCAATCACATATGGTGGACTAGGATTACGTGAGTCCTTTGCAATATCAATATTGGATAAATACGGCATTGTTCCGGAAGCAGCAATAACCTGTTCCTTAACAATATTTGTATTGAGCTCTATTTTACCAGCTTTAATCGGATTGGTTTATATAATCAAATCAAGGAACAGATAATTTACTTCACCTTTGATTGCTCAATTCTAAGTTTAACACCTTCGCCACAATTTCTACAAACCGGAATAGAAGCTCTATCAACGAGAATGCGTTGTCGAAGTTTCTGAAAAGCCTGATTTTTCCATAATTTCCCAATAGGATAGTTGTTGATATTCCCGATTTTAATATCAAGATCTTTATCAAAGCAACAGATTGCTACCTCACCATCCCAATTTATAACCATATTCGTCCAGATGCGTCTACATTTGTTTTTTATACCAAATTTAAGTGTAAAACTATCACCTTTGATTTTGTAACGTCTATATTTTGGATTTTCTGGCAGGAAATTGTGAACATCCTCTTTAGAATAGATCTGAGCTGACTTTAACTCCAGATTATTCACCCCCACAGAATCAGCCATTTTTTTGATTTGATCAATCTCGTGTTCATTGTGCTTCAATACCAGGAATTGCCAACGTAATAATGGCTTGGAACTTTTCAAATCACGCTTAGCTTTAACTAATGCTTCCACATTATTTATTACCTTAGACAATATCCCATTTACACGATATTTATTGTAAGTTTCCTGGGTTGCTCCATCCAATGAGACGATCATGGAATCAAGACCGGTTTTTACTATCTTTTCTGCATCAAAATCAATATTGGCATTGGTTGAAACAAGTGTAAACAACTTCTTCTGGGATGCATATCTGATCATCTCCAGAAAATCTTTATTGAGGAAAGATTCTCCCTGATTCCAGAGAACAACCATGAATGATTTATCTTTGATCTCATCAATAATCTTCTTAAAAGTCTCAAGATCCATATATCCCCTTGCACGCTTTAAGGTACCATTTCCAGAAGGACAGAGTGGACACTTCAGATTACAGATATTGGTTGGTTCAATCATTACAACTGGAGGAAAACCCCACAAGATTGGTTTGCGAAATATTAACGATAAACCATAGGATGTATATACCAGGATAGCATTAATAAAACGCTTCCAGGTCAGACTTTTCTTTAAAAAATCAATATTCTCTCTAATCACTTATTCACCTTTTAATTTGATTGTTTCTATCAATTTCTGTTTCTTCTGTTCATAATCCAGATTGCGTTCATAATCATAGACAGCTTTAATCCAGGCACCATGCATAAAGTTAGGCAAAATAATAAATCGATTACCAAAAAGTTTAGAATTTTCATCAACTGCTTCTTTTCTGGTTTCAATACTATTTTGTTCGAAAACATCGGAAAAATCAATTAGATTATCTCCCATCAAGAGTACGATATCAAAGGATTCTGCTACCATATCACGGCGTGGTTGTTTACTGGATTTATCTGTTTTCATCAGTACACTTTCAGAGGTAACCTGCGGGAAACCAAGTTTTTTCAGATTCGCTTCTGTACCTTCTCTCCCCCGTTCTCTTCTATTGGTTATATAAAAAATTTTGTCCGTATGTTATAAATCCGACTCTGAATCCCCAAACAAGCTCTTCTTTTGTCGCA
>CAYYLA010000036.1:0-14856 GCA_964441785.1 uncultured Candidatus Cloacimonadota bacterium
TACAACATCCCCGGCTTCTATTCCTGCATTGGCAACTGAAGAACTGGGAAGAACAGATTTGATCAGAACGCCATTTCCCCGAAATTCTTTATCATCATAAAAGCCAAAAGACATTCTATGATCCTCTATGAATGTATTAGGTTTATCATGCCAATCAGCTCTCGCTCTCAATGTGTCAATTTCGGTAATCTCCAGCCAGTCACATTTACCGTAATCCGAATTATCTGTTTCCCAATAAATTGATTGCTGAAAAGGATTTCTGACAGTGCGTTCCATACTATTAAAAATTAGAGGAATCTCCTTCTCAGCGTAGCCAAAATCATGTCCAATTCCATAATATTCCTTATAGAAAAGATTTGCATCATTATCCAATGCCAGGTTGGATATTTTACGTGTTTCAGAAGCGGGATACAATCCATCCAGATCAGTGTTGATAGCGTAGGAGAATCGATTTCGAAGATTTTTAACAGCGATTGATTGTCCTGAAACGAAATTACCAACACTTAACATACCATTAAAGGGGTAGAATCCGGCAAAGATATCGGGCATTTTCATTGCCAGGTGATATGAACCCGATGCACCATCAGAGAAACCAGTTAGATAGACGCGATCATCATCAATGTTGTAATCTCTTTTAACTTTTCTGATTTGTTTTCTGATATTCTCCATCCCGCTTACATCCCACCACATACAATGAATATTAGCATTAGGAACCAAAACCAGCCAACCACGTTCTTCAGCAGGTTGGATACACCAGTTTTTTCTCGCTTCTTCAACAGGATCGGATCTGAAATAGTCTACTCCAACTAATCCATGCAGTGAAACAACCAGGGGTGTTGGGATTTGTTTATCATAATTCTCAGGTATAAAAAGTACGGTTGGGGCTTCAACACTGTCGTTAATAGTCTCATACCATAATACAAAATCATTCGTAGATTTGTCGTTTTTTTCTGTTAAATAATTGTCTTTAAGGTTATGATTATTGTGTGTGCATCCCATAAGACAAAACACAATAATGAAAGTTAATAAAACACTTGAGATATGTTTCATAAATTCTCCTAATTTAAGGCTTTAAGGTTGATAATAAATATGGTTCCGGCTGGTTTATTGGCCTCACAAAAGATGAATCCGCCATAGCGTTCTATGTTTGTTTTTACTATGTAAAGTCCCATCCCCGTATTACTGTTTTCGCCAAAGGTAAATCCCTCATTAAAGATTTCATTTTCCAAATTCTTGGGAATTCCCTTTCCTTGATCTTCTATCTTTATCTCAATCCACTGATTCCGTCTTTTGCTGCTTATTCTACATTCTTTTACACCAGAATGTTTAAGGATATTACCTATCAGATTATCAAATATTGAAGGCAAAGCAGAATCCGCTAGAATATCGAATCGTTTATCAAGTTGAGATATGTCAGCTTTCATTTGGGGAAGCGTATTAAGGACATGGGTAATTGTATCATAGAGATTATAAATACACATCTGAGGATTGTCGGATATCATCGATTCCAACTCCTTCATTCTGTCGATAATCTTTAAACTAGCCTTTATGGCTTCGGTTCCAGAGACAAGAAATGAGTCTTCTTTTGTTTGATTGAACAGTCTATATGAGCTAATTGATGATGCTAATTTATTTTTAACATCATGGCGCAGAATTTTATTGATGAATCGAAGGAACGATTTATGTTTTCTAAGCTCCTGATTTTTTGCTCTGATTTTTTTGATTAATTTTCCAAGTTTTTCATTGCGAAAGCGTTGCATCTCAGCTTCGTGGTTTGCTTGTAACATGTTTATTTTATTATGTGTTTCTTGACTGAGGATGGAGTTTTGAAGTTGATAGAATTTTTTGTTGTAGAATAGACTTTTCTGGAAATCTTTTTGGTTCTCCTTTAACTCTGTTAATGTTGAATAACATTTTACCAGCAATTGATCACTATCCAAATCCATGGTTTCTTTTAATGCCAGGTTAATCAATTGTTCACACTGCTGGTAATCTCCCTTATCCAAATAGTCATTAGCCAGATTTATTCTCGATACAACCATCCCCTTAATATCCTTGATTTTTTCACGTATTTTCAGAGATTTTTGATGGAATTCAATTGCCTTATCTATATCACCATTTGATTTATATATTAGCCCGATATTGTTAGTTGTAATACCAATACCAGCTATATCGTTAACTTCTTCTTTGATTTCAAGAGATTTTGTATAATAGTCTAATGCCTTTATACTATCTTTTCTACCGTAATAAAAAGCACCAAGATTATTGTATGAAGCCGCAATATCAGATTTTTCACCAGACCGTAAACGTGTTTTTAAGGATTTTAAAAAGAAGGTTTCTGATTTATCTGATAACCCCAGATAATTATATATGACACCTATGTTATTTTGTACGTTTGCAGTGTTCTTTAAATCCCCCACGGATTGTCTTAATCCTAACGCTTTGAAATAATTGTCCAATGCCTGGTCATACTTGCCCTGATTTTTATAAATAATTCCAATACTATTATAACAGCTTGCGATTCCATTGATTTTATCCAATGATTTTGCTAGATCTAATGCTTTTTTAATCTCCGCAAGTGCAGTTTTGTAATCTCCCAGTTTTCGGTAAACAACTCCTCGCGACAGGATAGCTCTAAAGTTAAAATCCTCATTTTCATTTTTCGACTCATCAATAAAACAAGTGAGTTCTTCCAATGCGTTGGATAAGTCACCTCTTCGCATAAGATTATCAATATGATCAAGAAAATTATCAAACACTTCTTTTGTACAATTTTGTAATACTTTTATCATTTTGAATCCTTGATTTTTTCTTTTATACAAATAAGGATGATTTTATTTTTTCATGCAAGAACTTTTACTTCAGTTGATTGCTTATGGATGTCACTAATTCTCTAATATCCTTTTTTAGATAGAAGTTAGGTGTTTGAAGTAATGCTGTTTTTTGAAGTGATTTACTCATTCTTGCTTCGGAATATGGGCGAGTCCAATTGAAGAAACTGTTTTGGATAGCTAAGCGCTGATTTTTTTGCGATTTTTTCTTTTTATTGACAATCTATATCTTGAATCAATTTTCACAATAAACAAATAAAAGGAGAGGATATGAAATAAAAGTTTATAATAATTTTTATGTTTTCTACTCTTCTACTGTTTTCTCAAACAATGGATTTCTCTGTTACAGATAAGCCCAATGATGATGGCTCAGCTTTGGTTTTATCCTGGGAACTTACAGAGGGATATACTTATAAGATAGAGAAATCAGTAGTTAATGATGAATATCAACCTTTTCTCAATATTGATCACCTCACAGGTTCGACGATGGATGGTGAGAATATCAAACCGGACAATGATGTTTCTTACAAACTAACAGCTTATGATATGGAAGGTAACTTACAGAAAGAAAAAATCGTGACTGCCAGACCCAAAGCACAATGGTTTAATACAGACAAGATATCGTTGTTATTGCTTGGATTATTCCTCTCTATTGGAATTATTTACTACATTATCACAGCAAGAGGTGGTAAAGACCTATACATCAGGAAGATTGCGGGGTTGGAATCAATTGATGAATCGGTCGGAAGGGCTACAGAGATGGGACGCCCAATTCTTTATATTCCAGGCACATTGGATCTGGATGATATGCAGACTATTGCGGGGCTTACACTATTGGGTCGTCTGGCTCAAAAAGTAGCGGAGTATGATGCTAAGCTTATCGTACCAGTTTGTCGATCAATGGTTTTGTCTACAGCTAAAGAGGTGGTTAAAGAAGCATATTTGAAGGCGGGAAGACCCGATGCTTATAATCCCGATTCGGTTTTCTATTTAACAGATGATCAATTTGGATTTGTGGCTGGTGTTGATGGGATTATTGTTCGTGAGAAACCTGCAGCCAATTTCTTTTTGGGTGCCTTTTATGCCGAATCGCTCATCTTGGCTGAGACAGGTTTTTCCAGCGGAGCTATCCAAACCTCTGGAACTGCAATGCCAAGTCAGCTACCTTTCTTCGTAGTTGCTTGTGATTATACTCTTATCGGTGAAGAACTTTATGCTGCAAGTGCTTATCTATCTAAGGATCCACATCAATTGGGTAGCCTGAAAGGGCAAGACCTTGGAAAAGCACTTTTTATGATACTTTTAATAGTTGGTGTGATTCTTGAAATTTTCAACGTTCACTTTTTAAAAGATTTTTTAACAAATCATTAGGATGGTTCTATGAAACGATTAATTCCTTTAATTATAACATTCCTGGCAGGTGTCACTGTTATTGTGTCAGAATTTATTCCCCATTATCCTTTTGGTTTGATAAGTGGAGAATTGGAAAAATGGTATCTGATTATTGCCGGTTTTGCAATTATCCTCGGTCAATTGAGCCTTTTTAAAGTTAACTTATTCAAGATTCGCCATAAGCAGCGTGATTGGCAATTTTACGTTGTTACGCTGGTAAGTTTTCTTGTCATGGTTGGATTTGGTATAGCCTGGGGTACTCAGAACAATCCTGGTATTTTTGGAAACGGAGAAGGATTGGTTGCCTCTATGGGAGCAAAACCCTTTGATTATCTTTTTTCACATATCTATCAACATCTTCAGGCAACAATGTTTAGTCTTCTTGCTTTCTTTATTGCCTCAGCAGCATATAGAGCTTTTATAGCAAGGACGTTGGAGTCCAGCTTGTTACTTGGTGCTGCAATTCTGGTAATGCTTGGAAATACAAGTATCGGTGGTGCATTAACATCGTGGCTACCGGAATCATTGAGCTTTCTACATTTACCAAATATCTCAGAGTTTATTATGAAATATCCTAATACTGCGGGACAGCGTGCAATTATGATCGGAGCAGGACTCGGTATCATTGGTAGTTCCCTGAGGATTATTCTTGGTATAGAACGATCATATCTGGGAGGTGAATAATGGCAGAAAACAACAAGAAAACAAGAAAAACAATAGATAGAAGATGGTTATTCCTGCTGATTTTTGTTGGGGTAGCAATCCCATTGATTATACCGTTGGGATTACCACTGGAAACTTCGGAAAACGTACAAATGGTTTATGATCTGATAGATAATACTCCAGCTGGTTCTAAGGTTATTCTTTCTTTTGATTTTGACCCTGCCAGTAAACCGGAGTTATTACCAATGGCAACCGGGGTTATGAGACACTGTTTTGAAAAAGGACAGAAGGTCATTGTTACCGCTCTATGGCCAATGGGTGTACAGATGGCTGAGATCGCTTTTGATAAAGTGTCGAAGGATTTTCCTGATGTTGAATATGGGAAAGATTATGTTAATATGGGTTTTAAGGCTGGTGGAATTGTAACAATACAGGCAATGGGGAAGGGCTTTAAAAGCGTATTCCCAGCTGATATGAATGGTACACCGGTTGATCAACTATCCATATTGACCGGGATAAAGGATTTCAGTAATATCGCCTATATCTGTTCTTTCTCAGCTGGTGATCCGGGGATCAAACAATGGGTTCAGGTTGGACAAGACAATTATGGTCGCCCAGTTACTGGTGGTGTAACAGGGGTAAGTGCTCCGGCTATTCTTCCTTACGTTAATGCACAAAAACAGTTACATGGACTACTCGCCGGATTAAAAGCTGCAGCGGAATACGAAGCATTGATAAAGGTTCCTGGTACAGCAACAAGCGGTATGGATGCACAATCCGTCGCTCATCTGATTATTATTATTTTTATCGCAATAGGTAATATTACCTACTGGAGAAACAAAAAGAGAGGAGGTGAATAATGGTTAATTTCTTTTCTGTATTAGGTGTATGGCTTGGAGCTTTGTTTACCTTTGCTATTCTCAGTTTTCTCTATAAGGATAATCCAATTTATAAAGTTGCAGAGCAGATTTTTGTGGGCCTGTCGGCTGGATATTGGTTGATATATACCATTTTTTCTATTTTGATTCCCAATCTTTTTGATCCGCTATTTTCTGATTTTTCTGGAAATCTTCTGAAATTGATACCAGCTTTCCTGGGTATTATGATGTTGTTAAGATTGATTCCAAAACTGGAATGGGCTAGTAGATTTCCAATCGCCTTGATTATTGGTACAACCTCTGGATTGTTCTTTGTCAGATATTTAAAATCAGATGTTATCAATCAATTGACAGCTACCATAATGAATCCTTTTATTGGTTCCAGCTGGGTTGTTGTTGCTGGTCAGATACTTCTGGTCATTGGAACACTCACCGGTCTTCTTTATTTCTACTTCAGTAAGAAACATGAAGGTGTTATGGGGATTGGTGCAAAGATTGGGATTTATTTCCTGATGATAAGTTTTGGAGCAGCTTTTGGTTATACAGCAATGGCAAGAATCTCTTTATTGATTGGGAGATTGCAGTTTTTATTAGGTGATTGGTTGCATATTATAAATCCTTAAACAGGGAGGTTTTTTGATGGAAAACATGAGTAGGCAACAGCAGGTGTTTAAGTGGTTATTGGATAATGAGGATGTCCTTTATGGAGCAGATAACAAGTTGCTTTATAAAGAATTTAAAGATTCAGGTCTTTCCAGAAATAGATTACGCTCGTATAAGAGTAGATTGAAAGAAAAAATAAACAGTGGTGATTTTGATCCTGAAAAGGAAGAACCTGATTTCCCGGATACAGAAGAGGGTGAATTTTACTCTCGCTTCTGTGGTAAATCGGGCTCATTAAATTATAAGCTGATTCTTAAAATAGTTGGATTTATAATCGTTAACCTTATTATTTATAAGCTTATCAGAAAGATCTTTAAATAACAACTTTCTGATTTGGATGACAGAATGTATTAAATAGAAAGACAGGGATTACAATCTTAAGTAATCCCTGTGTATTTTTTATCCAAACTTATTGAACTTTTTTAAACGTAAAATTGAAGGATGTTCCCTTAGGTATATTATCTTCAACGTAAACATATCCGCCATATCGCTCGATTATATTTTTAACAATATATAATCCAAGTCCAGATTGTGCAGAGTCACCATAACTGTACTTCTCATCAAAAATATAAGGTTTGATATCATCCGGAATGCCTTTGCCGTTATCAGAGAAACGAACCATGCTGAAACGCTCTTCACGCAAGATAGTTACATTGATCTCGGTTGCATGACCATGAATGATGGCATTGTTGAAAAGATTATTAATCACAGAGCTCAGAGCTTCGTCAGCAAGAATTCTGCTCTTACCTGATATGTTTAATCTGATATTATTGTATTGCTTCGAGATCTTAAGAATCTCTTTCTCTATATTGTAAATTCGTAGTTTGTGATTACTGGTAATAAATTCCTCAAGATCACGCATTCTTGTTATAAGACTTAAACTTTCCTGAAGTCGGATATCAGCATTATCAAGATACTCCTCAGATTCCTTATTCGCTCGATACAACTTTAATGAACTCTTAACAACTGCCAGGTGATTACGTATGTCATGACGCAGTATTTTATTTATCAATTTCAAGTGCTCTCGATTTGCATCAAGGGATTTCTCAGTGTTTATTCTTTCGGCAATCT
Source organism: uncultured Candidatus Cloacimonadota bacterium (assembly GCA_964441785.1). Lineage (GTDB taxonomy): Bacteria > Cloacimonadota > Cloacimonadia > Cloacimonadales > TCS61 > CAYYLA01. Next base: position 7,499 of record CAYYLA010000036.1, read on the forward strand.
CATGTTGCAATTCAAAGTAGTGTTTAGCATTCCTAAAAGCTGTTGTAGCAAAGGCGGCAAAGGTCTGAGCTAGAGAAAATTCATCAACAGAAAATGCATTACCAATTCTATTTAAGCACATCGCTCCCAAAACCTCTTCATCCATTATAAAAGGAACCACTATTAAACGTTCGTTTGGTAGTTCAGACGTTCCCGGAACCTGATATGCCTCATCATCACCTACAACATCATTAAAGAGTAGTGCTTCTCTCTGTTTCACTGATTTGCCCGTGAGGCTGTGATCAATATCCAGGTTAGAACTCATGATCTCCTCTTCATAAACAGGATCAACCACAACCATTGGTTTCAATGTTTTACCATCCATCTCCAATTGGTAAATAGCACAATAACATTTGAGCAGGTCACAGGATTCACGACCGATTCTAGACAGAACCTCCAATGGATCAAGGGTTGAGTTAAGATGCTGGGCAATCTCTAGTAGTCGTTGTAACTGATAGGTTTTTCGTTTTTCACCTTCTTCAGAAAGCTTCTGAATGGTAAGATCATCAAAGAACATCACAAACTGTGGGAATTCTGGATTCTCCAAATTGAAGGGATATACAGAAATATTCAGGAATTTTTCCATGAATTTCCCAGTAAAAGATATAGGTTCTTTTTCTTCAAAAACTTTCGGAAGATGAAGTTTCTCATTTTCAATGATTCGACGGATCTCTTCCGAAATATCGATTTTTGACTTGGATTTAAACAACTGAATAGATTTCTCATTGTGTGTTATAATATCCTGTTTTTCGTTAAGAATCACAGCAGCATCGGGAAGTACATTTAATAGAGATGTCAATATCTCTATGTCGTTTAGAAATTTGTAGTTCATATCACTCATCAGCATTAATACCTTTTAAGGATTATAGACTTCTACGGTTATTTTTTTATTTCATCAAGAGAATTGAGGGGTTTTGCAAAACGATTCAAGATTTTCAGGTAATTCTTCTTACTCTTGGCTGGAATCTCAATAGATGTAAGCCTACTGGCAAGTTCGGCATCTGAGTTTAATATTACTTTAATAAGAATGGATTTTTTCAAATCTACTCCATTTGGATTTGCAATAGTAAACTGAACATCAATTGACGCGTTAGTAAAATCAACAGCCTCGATATTGCTTATTTGTACCTGATTTGTCTGGACTTCCTTCCAGCAACTGCGCAGATAAAACCCAAAAATCATCATACCAAGCAGAACAAGCTTAATCCAATTTGGTACTGGCCAACGTTTTTTTATATCCATTCTTTCAAAATTTGCCATTAATACTCCCTCCTTAGATATCTCTTAAAATAACGATTCCCCTGTCATCTCTTCTGGTTTTTCCAATCCCATAAGTTTTAAGATTGTTGGTGCAACATCTGCCAGAATTCCATTTTTCAGGTTAATCTTTTTATTATCATTTAACGCTACCATAACAGGAACAGGGTTGGTAGTATGGGCGGTAAATATATTACCCGCAGCATCTTTCATCTGTTCAGCATTACCATGATCTGCTATTACGATAATATTGAAATTGTGGTTTTGAGCTGCTGGAATAACTTCACTTAAACAGGAATCAACAGTTTCTACAGCCTTTACCGCTGCATCAAATACTCCAGTATGTCCAACCATATCGCAATTGGCAAAGTTTGTAATAATCAAATCATACTGATCTGAATTTATCGCTTCAACGAGTTTGTCTTTAACCTCATAAGCACTCATCTCCGGTTGTAAATCATAGGTGGCTACCTTGGGTGACGGCACCAAAACCCTTTCTTCACCTGGATAAGGTTCCTCTTTACCACCATTGAAAAAGAAGGTTACATGCGCATATTTCTCTGTTTCTGCTACGCGGAGTTGTTTAATCCCTTTGTCCGAAACATATTGAGCAAGAATGTTTACAAGTTTCGGAAGCCTGAAACATACCTCTACTTTATCATTGAATAAAACATCGTATTCACTGAAAGTAACGTATTTTAAATTATTGAAATTTTCTGTCTCGAAATGGTTGAAATCGTTGAATATAAAGCTTCTGGTGATCTCTCTTGCTCTATCCGATCTGAAATTGAAGAAAAGAACCGCATCATTCTCTTCTACTGTAGCAACAGGCTTGCTTTGAGAAACAATATTTATGGGTTCTATAAATTCATCTGTAACATTATTGTCATAACTGGTCTGAATTGCGGTAATAGGGTCATTAAATTGAACTCCTTCTCCTCGAACAAGTGCTTTATAAGCCTTTTCGATTCGTTCCCAACGATTATCTCTGTCCATTACATAATATCGACCAATGATAGTTGCTATCTTACCAACACCAATTTCTTCTGATTTGTTGATAAACTCTCTGATAAAATTTATTCCTGAGTGGGGAAGTGTATCTCTACCATCCATAAAGGCATGGAGGTAAACGTTCTTAACCTTATTTTTTGCTGCCAGCTTCAGGATCGCGTAAAGATGCTTGTTGTAACTATGAACATTACCGTCAGACAATAACCCGAACAAATGTAGTTTACTGTCATGTTGTTTTGCATGATTAATGGCATTTAGCATAGCAGGATTAGTGTCAAAATTACCATTGGATATCTGTTTGTCGATCATTGTGTTTAATTGATATACTGTTCGTCCGGCTCCAATATTTAGATGTCCCACTTCAGAATTACCCATAACACCTTCCGGCAAACCGACAGCTAGCCCTGAAGTTATTAATTGAGCAGCATTATTTGATTCCTTAAATTTATCTATAAATGGTGTATTTGCCGCTGATACAGCATTGTCACTTTTACTCTCATTTATTCCATAGCCATCTAAAATTATCAGCATTGTTTTATTTATCATGTTATCTCCTTACATTTCAATTTATATTCAATATAAATATTTAATTCAATTAAAATATCTAAGAAATTGAAACACTGGCAACAATTTTTCATTAATCCCTGGTGTCAAGTAAAGAGAATTTACTTTATTTCTGATATGTTATCTATACCCAATTGTATATATTCTTGACATAAAGGAGGCCTATCAGAAATTTTCACAGCTAAGGAGAAATTATGTTAAATGTAGGTATTGTTGGTGTTGGACAGTTTGGACAGAATCACGCCAGGATTCTTAATGAATCAACAGTGTGCAACTTTGTTGGACTGTATGACAAGAATATTAAACGAGCAAAAGAGATAGGTGAAAGATTATCAGCAAAAATATTTCCTGATTTCAAAACACTGTTGGATCATTGTGATGCTCTGGTAATTGTTGTAACAACAATATCGCACTATGAACTGGCAAAAAAGGCTCTGGAAAAAGGTATACACGTTTTTATTGAAAAACCCATTACCTCAGAGCTCTGGCAGGCGGAAGAACTTATTAAAATAGCCCGAGAAAGGAATCTTAAGATACAGGTTGGACATATCGAACGATTCAATCCTGTTATAACAGAGATTGATGAGAAGATTGTTGACCCCATATTTATTGAATGTCATCGCATTGCACCTTTTACACCACGAGGCAGTGATGTTCCCGTAGTTCTGGAACTGATGATACATGATATTGATTTGATCCTTGCCTTTGTTAACAGCAGGGTTACAGAGATAAGAGCTAGCGGGGCTGGTGTTATGACTAAGAGTATCGATATAGCAAACGCTCGAATAGAATTTGAAAATGGAGCTGTTGCCAATATTACTGCCAGTCGGATTTCGTTAAAACGATCTCGTCAGATTCGTTTCTTTCAAAAAGACGCTTATTTCTCCATCGACTTTATGGATAAGAAGGTGAAATTAGTTACAAAATCCAAAACTTTGTACAAGGTTTTACCCAAAATTATGATGGGAAAATATGATAACATTAAACAGGAAGATGTTGTTAACATCACGGAGGTGAATGCTTCCAACCACGAAAAGGACGCTCTTACAAGAGAATTAGAATCCTTTGTTCACGTGGTTGAAGCTGATATAAATCCTATAGTTGATGGTGAAGCTGGAACCCGGGCATTAAAGATTGCACTTAAAATTGTTGAAAAAATTAAATAGATAATTGATAAATTATTAAGAGGATTAAGATGAAATACACTAAAATAAAAGATTTATATAGAAGTACGTCAGATTTTGCAGACAAAGAGATTGTTCTAGCAGGTTGGATAAAAACCCTGAGAGCATCCAAAAAGTTTGGATTTATATCACTTGGTGATGGTAGCTTTTTCAGTCCTATCCAAATTGTTTTTGATGAATCGCTTTCAAATTTTCAGGAAATTTCCAAATATTCAATAAGCTCTGCTATCGTGGTTAAAGGTAAGTTTGTTCTTACTCCTGATGCTAAACAACCTTTTGAAATTCTAGCAATCTCAATCGAGTTGGAAGCATCAGCAGATTCTGATTATCCCCTGCAAAAGAAACGTCATACCTTTGAATTTCTTCGCACTATTGCTCATTTACGGCCAAGAAGTAACACTTTCTCAGCTGTTTTCAGAATAAGATCTCTGGCAGCTCATGCAATTCATTCGTTTTTCCAGGATCGAGGATTCGTATATGTGCATACACCCATAATTACTGGAAGCGATTGTGAGGGAGCGGGGGAGATGTTCCGCGTTTCTACCCTGGATTTTGACAGTATCCCAAAAGACGAAGATGGTGAAATTGATTTCGCGAAAGATTTCTTTGGTAAAGAGACTAATCTTACTGTAAGTGGTCAATTGGCAGCAGAAGCTTATGCTCTTGCTTTCAGAGATGTTTACACCTTTGGCCCAACCTTTAGAGCAGAGAACTCAAATACAGCTAGACATGCAGCAGAATTTTGGATGATTGAACCTGAAATCGCTTTTGCTGATATTCATGATGACATGGATCTGGCAGAAGATATGATGAAATATATTATTCGTTACGTTTTGGAGAAAGCTCCCGAAGAGATGGAATTTTTCAATAAATTTATTGATAAGGGGCTGAAAGATCGCCTCAAAGGAATCGTTGAAGCTGATTTCGTTAGAATAACATATACCGAAGCTATTGATATCCTTGAAAAATCTGGTGAAACATTTGAGTTTCCTGTCAGTTGGGGTGCAGAACTTCAGACAGAACATGAGCGCTATCTCACAGAAAAACACTATCTTAAACCAGTGTTCGTACGCGATTATCCAAAGGATGTAAAAGCTTTTTATATGCGTCTCAATGATGATGATAAAACCGTTGCTGCCATGGACCTTCTGGTTCCAGGAGTTGGAGAGATCATTGGTGGTTCTCAACGTGAAGAGCGAATGGATGTACTTAAACAACGTATGGCAGAGATGGATCTTAACGAAGAAGATTATTGGTGGTATCTTGAACTAAGGAAATATGGTGGAGCAAAACACGCTGGTTATGGTTTGGGCTTCGAACGGGCTATTATGTATCTTACTGGTATGTCAAACATCAGAGACGTTATATCATTTCCTCGGACAACAAAATCTGCTGAATTTTAGCGTCAGTAATAAACAATAAAAAAAAAGGTTGTTTCAATTTGAAGCAACCTTTTTTTTTCCCCCGCCAAAGGTATACAGGCAAAATGCTTGTGCAGAAACCTTATACCTCATTAAACCCTATTTTTTAAGTTCCGCAATAACCTCTAATTCTATGCGTTTTACTTCTTCTGCTGGTACATTTAGTCTCAGAGCAATATCCTTAATTCTGTGGTCTTCACTCTCCTCAAAATAGTTATCCGATAATGCGCAAAAATAACATAACCGTATAATATAATTGCGTTTATCAGGGTTGTTTTGATAAATCAAATTAATCTTATCAATTACATCATTGATTTGAAGTTTACCATTTTCATAATCAGTAAGGAAAACATTATACATGTTTGTGATGATTTCTCGTTCTCCTACGCCAAATTTTTCCGATAGACTCTTGTACTCAAAAGGTCTTTGTTCAAACTGATAAATCAAGTCGTCAATTATCTGTTTTCTCTCTTCAGGATGCATTATTTTATCAGCTTTTGCAACGTGGATCAAAATAACCATTGAACTTGCTACCAGGGAAAATTCTTCAATTACTTTACGTTCCTGATCATTTTTGGGCTTGTAATTTCTTGGCTGAAAAAACGATTCCATAAAATGCTCAGTATCGATATTTTTATCGATAATCCCAAGAACGGTTTCAATATCAGGTGTCCATCTAGCCATAATTCCTCCTTACAATTCAAATAATCAGACATTATTGCTTGTGGTCAATCTTTTTAGCAAAAGAATATAAAAAAAATGGGGCTGCTAAACAGCCCCATCGGAAAAAATTAACTGTTAAAGTGCTTTTCTAATCCGTTCGATAATGCTGTCTATATCCAATTTGCAATGCTTGAATACATCAGAGGATTTTCCTGAAACTGCATAATCTTCAACACCAAATTTCACCAGTGAACAAAAGATATTGTTAGAGATCATGGCATCTGCAACCGTAGCACCTAATCCAGTATTAACATTATGATCTTCATAAGTGAAGATGATTTCCGTTGTTGCTGCTTTTTTCAATGCTTCCAAATCGATTTTGTTAGGTGTAGAAATATTCCAGACCTGAAGGTCAATATTTTCCTTTATCAACTCATCAGCAATCTTAATAGCATTTCCAGCTAGCGTTCCGGTAACAATTAACGATGCACGTTTACCCTCACGGAGCATATCAGCTTTTCCTGGCAAGAATTCATAATTCTCATCAAAGAATATCGAACCGTCTGAATTCTTTATTGGCTCTAATTTGGAGCGACCCATTGGGACTAGAAAATTACCATATTTACCAGATATATAGCGGATTACATGATCTGTTTGATTTGGATCGGCTGGCACGATTGTTGTGAAATTATAGAGATTTTTCATTAATCCGATATAGTCGATACATTGGTGTGTTTTTCCATCCTCACCAACATCCAGTCCAACATGGGTTGTAATAACTTTCAGGTTAGTTTTATTGATATCATTTAACCTGTGTTGATTATAGGTCTCATCTACTCCAAAAACACCAAAATCAGCAAAGTATGTCTGAAAACCCTCTTTAGAAATAGCACCTGCCATTGTGGCAGTATGATGTTCCATAATACCACTTTGGAAGAATTTTGACGAAGCTTCTTTTGCAAAACCGTTTGTCTTAACACTACCCATCAAATCACAATCAAAAACAGCAATGTTACCTTCCGGATTCAGTTTTGCAATATCTGCAATAGCGTTACCCCAGGCAGATCTATTGTCGGTTTTATCCTTATAAACGATCGGGTTTCCGGTATTCAGAGAAAATTCTTTACTGACACCTTCTTCTTGCAGAGATTGAGGTTTAAAGGCTTTCCGAATATCTTTATAATGATCTAAGTTGTTGCTACATCCCAGTTCATCTAAG
>CAYYLA010000036.1:14946-15257 GCA_964441785.1 uncultured Candidatus Cloacimonadota bacterium
CTAGTTCATCTAATGCGGCTTGAAGTTTTTCTTCATTTAGAGTAGAACCATGGTATTTCTCGTTATTCTCCATAAAGGAAACACCTTTGCCCATAACTGTATCTGCCAATATAAGGGTTGGCTTATCGTTGTCTACAGCTGATTCAATCGCCTCTTCTATTTCATTAAAATTATGGCCATCTATATTTATTACATCCCAACCATCGGAGAGGAAATTATCCCTGATATTTTGAGGCATTACCTCATTGATTGATCCTCCAATCTGTAGCTTGTTATAATCACAGAATGCTGTAATATTGGATAGATTATAT
>CAYYLA010000037.1:0-11324 GCA_964441785.1 uncultured Candidatus Cloacimonadota bacterium
TTGTTGGAAATCATAATCGGTTATTGTGCAGATAAAGAGATATCTGATCTTTCCCATAAAATAATCAGAATTACTAAAATACCTAAATCGACTTCAAGAAGATATCATGAAGTAGGAAAAATGTTTAACTCAGGTTTATCACTTGATGAAATTACAGAACAATTGAGCGTAAAAACAGATACCGTCATAAAACACTTGTTCAAATTCAAACGTGAAGGTAATGCATTGATGCACAAAATTGAGATTAATCTTCCCGAACAAGAAATTATCAGCATCGAAGATGCTTTCTCTGAGTTGGGAACAGATCTGTTAAAACCAATTTATCAAAGGTTTGAAGAAAAATATTCCTATGAGATTCTCAGGAAAATCCTCTTGAATTATCTCTAATCCACCTCATAATTCAACATTAAGATAAGGTCATAATCAGAATTTGTTATCTGCATATTGGATAGATTTAATCCATGTGAAAATTGGAAATTTCTAATTTTTCTTATAAATCTATTGATTTAATCAGCTGAGAGGACATCCTTATTAATTAAAAAAAAATGGCTATTACACCTCAGATTTTACCAGGAAGAAGAGTCCAATAATAGTAAAGATTATATTGGGTATCCAGGTTGCCAGCCAGGGTTCTATCATCCCATTTTCACCCAGACTCTGGAAGATTCGTAAAACCGACAGGAATAGGAAACAAACCCCGATTCCCAGTCCAAACATTAATCCACGTCCACGGCTTCTATGTGATGCAGACACCAATGGTACACAGAACAATAGGATAATCAGATTGGAGAACGGATAGGAGAGCTTTTGATTCAAAACAACCTGCTCTTTATGATATGATTCCCCCACCTTCTTCAATCGATCTATATACTCCTTGAGCTCGAAATAATTCATGGACATCGGTTTTTTTGCACTTTTAATAAAATCAACCGGTGTTGCATCAACATCATCCAGAATTTTTTCATCAAAATATAACATATTGGCGAGATTACCTTCCTCGAACTCACGAATATAACATTTCTCAAAATTCCAACCTTCATCTGTCCAAATAGCATTTGTTGCAGTTATTTTCTTCGTGATCTCACCCGATTCACCATCAAAACTTGTTATATCAATTGTTTTCAACCTGTTTCTATAACCGTCAAAAAATCCAATATAATAAAGATTACCATCACTACCCAGATAATGAATCCGTGACCGCATTTTTTTATCTTCCACTTTCTGGCCTTTGATGCGCTCCGTGTAAACATATTGTCGATACTCTTCTGCAGCAGGTAATACCAGTTCTCCCAGCAATAACACCGCAATACTGATCAACAATCCTATCCAAAACAGAGGTGCAACCATCCTTACAATGCTGATCCCGGCCCCTCGAATAGCAACAGACTCACTATACTTGGAAAGATTACTCATAAGAAATAATCCTGAAAGCAGTACAACTATAGGCGCTGTCAACAGGAATAGATATGGAAGACGCAGCAAAAAGTAAACGAACATATCTGCTGGTTCTGCGCCACGCCTGATCAATCGAGGCATACGATCGGAAACCTCTACAACTATCATCAATATAGAAAAAGCCAACAGGATAATGATCAATGTTTTCAGGTATTCACCTGCTATATATTTATCAAGTATTCTCATCGTATTTTTAAAAATCCTAATATTTTATTAAAGAAACCCTGAACATTAATGAATTTTGTTTCTCTCATCGAAGAGATAACCAGCCAAACACCAATCACAGCAGAGATAATATTGGCAATCCACATCGCAATAAAAGGAGATATCACACCTTTATCGGCAAATTCTTCTCCCAAAGTTAGAGCTCCATAATATATCATAAAAACAACTGAGCTCACAGAAAAAGCCATTCCAACACCACTGGTCTTGGTCATCATTCCTATGGGTGCTCCTATTAATACAAAAATGAGACAGGCAAAGGCTATAGCATATTTTTTATGAATCTCAACCTCATACTTATTGATATCACGTTGCAATCGTTCTATCTTATCCACAGCAATTTGCTGATCACTTTCTAACTTTTTTAATGACCGTTTATTGGTATGCCTTCTACGGGCTGATTCTGCATCAGTGAAGACGGTATCACTCTTTAATGTCGTAATCTCACTGGTAATTTCTTCGAGATGTGTCTCCAGATCATTCAAATTTCTCTCATTATTCTCAATAATATCCCACATTGCTCCCGAACTCAATTCACGATCAGAACGCGTACTGGTTCCCTCTTCACTGATTTTATAACCAAGGTCGGGTAGATTAATCTTTAATTGCTTGAAACTGGTAATATTGTATTTATCACCATCCTTCTTATCTCGCTCATGCATCTGACCATTCATCAGCACAATCTCAAGACTGTTTCCACCATCCTTAAGATTTATATAACCACGCTCTGCCGTTATTGATTGTGGATATTTACTCTCTTCGGTATTGTAGATCAAAATCCCACGCAGTTCATCATCAATACGTTCTTTTGCATAAATTGTTTGATCTTTCAACTCATTGAAGCTACCCGGAACTATCTCTGTTATTGGCCTACGGTAAGAAGCTTTTATAGTCATATTTTTTAACATGTGATTGGTTTCCGGAAGGATTTCATTATTGAAAAACACCATAAAAACTGATAAGAACAAAGCTGCAATAACAGTGGGTTTAAGCAACGTATAGATGTTGATACCGCAGGATTTAAACGCCACAAGTTCGCTGTCAGTTGATAATCGTCCAAAGGACATTATAGATGCTAACAACACCGCCATGGGAACTGTTAAGGCAAACATAAAAGGTAGTGATAATCCAAATATTGAGATAATGGTTACAAAATCCAACTTCTTATCAATAATGAGATTGAGAAGATCGAGTATTTTATCTAAAAGCATCACAAATGTTGTGACCATCAATGATACAATAAATGGTCCAAAATTCTCTTTTAGAATATATCGTTCAAGTATCTTCATAACCTCATCTCATTTTCATTTTAATTATTTATCCATTTCTCAAAAATGCCTTATAAAGGCAATAACTATTTATTCAGTTCGATAAATTTATCTAAGAAGTTCCAGGAATTGCTCCTCGTCAATAATTTTGATAGTGGGTATTTTTTCTGCTTTACTAACTTTTGATCCGGGATTTTCACCAACAATGAGATAATCGAGATTTTTACTGACAGCAGAGATAACCCGTCCCCCGTTTTCTTCTATTAGATCTTTAATTTCTTTGCGGCTGAAATCCTTTAATGTACCCGTTATCAAGAATTTTAAATCAGCTAATTTATCTCCCTTATCCAACGTTTCATGGAAGAATTTTACTCCTGATTCCTTAAGATCCATAACCATGTCCAGATTCGATTGTTTTTGAAAGAAATCAACCACAGACTGAGCAATTTTTTCACCAATCTCGTCTATCATAATTAATTCCAGATAATTCGCTCTCATAATATCATCAATATTTCCAAAATGATCTGCTAATAATTTGGAGATCTTTGCACCCACATATCTAATACCCAGGCCGAAGAGTAGTTTTGAGAGCTTTTGATCTTTAGACTTTTCGATTGCCTTCTTTAGATTATCTGCAGATTTCTTTCCCTGTTTTTCAAGAAGAGCAAATCCTTCGAAATCCAGGTTGTAGATATCCTGAATTCTGCTGATCATATTATTATCGAGAAGTTGTTTTACTACCGCTTCACCCAATCCTTCGATATCCACAGCATTTCTGGAAGCAAAATGTTCGATTCGTTTATGAATTTGAGCCGGGCAATTGATGTTGTTACAATAGTAGATTGCTCCATCATCCTCTTTTTCCAATAAGGATCCACAAACCGGGCAATTAGCGGGAAACTCTATCTCTATTGTGTTATGGCTATTATCCGATTCTTTTTTTCCAATAATCTTGGGGATTATCTCACCGGATTTGATAATAGTAACGATATCACCAATTCTAAGATCTAACCGCTGAATCTCCTCTTTATTATGCAAGGTTGCCCTTGATACAGTTGTTCCAGCAACAAAAACAGGTTTCAGTTTTGCCACAGGTGTTACAGCTCCGGTTCGTCCAACCTGAAAGCCTACCTCGAGAAGTTCTGTTTCTACCTCTTCTGCTTTGAATTTATAAGCAATGGCCCATTTAGGAAATTTTGCTGTATATCCAAGCTTATCTCTAAGTTCGAAATCGTTGATTTTCACAACTATCCCATCGATTTCATAACCAAGATCGTAACGCTCTATATCCCATTTCTGGCAATAATCAACCATCCCTTTTATTGATTTGGAAATAGCGTTATCCATACTTGTTTTAAAGCCCTGTTCGTTTAAAAAGTCAAAAAGCTCTTCCTGATTATCTGCAATCCGCTTATTGCTGTAACCAATAGCGTAAATTATGGAGTCAAGATTTCTGCTTTCTACAATCCTGCTATCCTTTACTTTGATAGTACCAGCGGCAGCATTACGTGGATTTGCAAACGGTGTATCTCCCTCTAATTCACGTTCCTGATTTATCCTGGTAAACTCTTTCAAAGGTAAAAAAACCTCTCCCCTTACCTCGATATCTCCATTAAAAGAGATCTTACCAGGAATTGATTTAATAGTTTTAACATTCTCTGTTACAATCTCACCTTCCAGTCCATCACCTCTTGTTGTAGCATATCTTAACTCACCTCCGCTGTAAAAGAGATTGATACTGAATCCGTCGATTTTATGTTCTAATGAAATGGCCGGAAAAACTCCATCAACCTGTTCTATCTTTCTCAGAAAATCCTCAACTTCTTCCAGAGAATAAGCATTATTAAGACTGTACATCCGTTCTTTATGGGGAATAATTTTGGCATCGGTTAAAAGATCTGAGCTAACCTTATTGGTTGGAGATAATTCATCCTTAAACTCAGGATTCTGCTTCTCCAATTCTTCTAACTCTTTAACCAACATGTCATAAGCAAAATCTGTTATCTCTGGTGCTGCCTGTTCATAGTATAATTTATTATGCTTCGCTATTTCTTTACGCAATAATTTTATTTTTTTCTCAATATCTGATAATTTCAAGTGACCCTCCTGCTAACCTCTATCATTTATTCCTATGCATATTTGTCAACTATACAGTAATGCTGTTCCATTGAATTGATAAGAATTTTGGAAAAAACCTGTTTCAGTATTATTTTTCTATTGGATTTCCTTTGACTTACGATTGGAAATTCAGTGTTGTTTTTGTGGAAGGTTTCTCTAATTGCTATCAAAAATGAAAGAAAAATGTTATGTTTGCTAAAATATTGTTGACCAATGACTGTAATATCATCAATATAACAACAAGTAAGATTTATTTGCAAAAAAGGTTATATAATGAACGAAAAAATTAAGATTTTGATCGCAGAAGATGAAGCATTAATAGCCCATTGGTTAAAGATGGAGCTTGAAACAGCAGGTTTTAATGTGATCAGTCTTGTTGCAACTGGAGAAGAGGCAATTTCAGAAGCTTTAACAAAGAATCCTGATGTTATACTACTTGATTTATATCTTATCGGCAGTATCAGTGGCGTAGAAGCTGCGCAAAAAATTACAGCACAAAAAGATATTCCAATTATTGTAATGACAGGATATGATGATAAAAAAATATCAGAAGATATTAAGTCTTTCAATCCTGTAGCCAGACTACAAAAACCCGTTAGAATAGAAGAGATCAAAAGAATTATAATTTCAATAATAAAAAAATAAGGGAATCAACCTGAAGGTGGTCAACTCCCTTAACTGCCCAGAGACGATTTATCTTGAGAAATCTATATATTTCATTGGGAATTATCCCATGAAATGCCTTTTCATTTTATTTCATTGGGAATTATCCCATGAAATGCTGCGATAGCAGACTATTTCATCAGGAGCATTTTCTTGATATTATTGGTCTTATCTCCTGAAATTTTATAGAAGTAAATACCGCTGGAAACAGACCTGTTAGAACTATCTTTACCATCCCAGTCAGCTACAAATTTATCATCAGACTGCTGCATGTTCAACATAGTAATTGATTGTCCTCTGGAATTGTAAATCTCAACCATTGGAGAGCCTGTCATATCGTTGGTTTGATAGATAATTCTAGTTGACGAACCACGCCCGGCTTGCGACGGTTTGAAAGGATTAGGATAATTAGTAAGTATCACCTTTTGAGGAACTGTTGTTTCGTTTGATGCTGTAGTTTCCACAGCAAATTTTACATCCGTACCTGTTAAACCTGCAGTAAACTGAAAGAGGTTATTTTCATTGGCATCATAGATATTGAGCGCGAAGTTTTCGCCCCAATTTCCTCCAAGAACACCAAGAAATTCTTCATTTGAACATAATGAAGATCCACCCGGAGTAAAAGGAGATGCAGGTGTATAAATCAAATCATAGGTTTCAACATCATAGGCATAGACTGCTGTATTCATTGAATCCCCTAGATAGATTTTGCCTTGAAAATAAGCTGCAGAACCAGGTATTCCTCCTAACTCAATTGATTCAACAATCTGATGATCAACTAAATCTATAACATCAACCACTCCGGTGATATCTACCCAGTTTCCACCACAGATAACGTGCAATGTTCCACCTGCTACCACAAGATATTGAGGATTAGCTGAGACTGGAACTGTCTCTGTTTCTGTAAAAGTTGCAATATCCACAACTGAGACTGTACAATTTCCATAACCACTGGCGTAGTCTGTGTTTCCAACATAAATATTACCATTAGCAACAGCCATACCAGCAGGATTACCACCCACAACTATTGTCTCAACGACCTCATTTGTACTTAAATTAATTTTTATTAAGGTGTTGTTAATCCCACCAGTAACATAAGCATATCCATCATGAAGTATGATATCATAAGGATTTACAGAAACACCAAGATAAATTGTATCCTCCGTTGAACCATCCCCAAGATCTATCACCTGAACCGTGTTATCACCAGAATTCACAACATAAGCCTTATCCTCAGTTAAAGCAACCCTGTTAGCCATACTACCTAAGCTGGCAAAGGAATTATCAATTGTCCCTTCACCCAAATCAACTTCCGAAAGCGTACTGCTGCCGGAGTTTACAACATAGATTTTCTGTGCAAAAACTGAAACCGACAGCAATACTAAAAATCCAATAATCACCGATTTTTTCATTCTTTTCTCCTCATTTTTTTTTGTAAAAATTTTATCGTAATACCAACCTGAAAATTAAATCCAGGTTCTGGCATGTACTCGTATATCTCATACTTTTTATCAAAAATATTATTCAATTGGATAGAGGGCGTAACTATCCAATTACCAACTGAACCATCACAACTTAAGCTTAAATCTGTTAAGCTGTATGCCTCGATCTTGCGTTGGGTATTCAACTGATCCCTTGTAGCCCATTGCTCACTACGATAATAATGATGTGCAGCAAATCTGAAGTTTTTTGGATGGAAATTAAGTGTTGCACTTATCTCCTCTTCCGGTGTGTACATCAATTGTTTTCCCCAATAAGCCGAATGATTTCCACTCATCGTTAACGTTCTGTCCAATGCTTCGGTATTTGTGTATCCAGCTTGGATATCGACGATTTTGGATATATTGACGTTCATATCAATTCCCCAGGAAACAATATCCACACCAGACAAGTTCATAGGCTTCCATATCTGGTTAAAATTAGGAAACCAGATTATCTTATTGGTTATCTCCGATTGCTTATAAAATCCGTTTACTGTAAGATTACGATAATCAATCTTAAGCCAGCTATTCCAATGTTCTCCTTCCTCTGCTTTGAGATCCGGATTTCCCTGGGTTTGAGCATCACCCTTCCAATATAAATCATAGAAAGCCGGGATTGATATATTTGAAGATAGCGACGATCCAACTACAATGCTTAAATCACCCGGATAACCACATTCAAAACCAACATTCCAGAGGTTATCTCCTTCCTGCTCAGACACCTTAAGATGGGTGTAAGATGCAAATTCCTGTATATCAAACAATCCTGCACTCTGCTTTAAAACGCCCTTTAATCCAACCTTTAATTTGTCTCTATAGTCTTCAGGAATGGAATTCAAGGCATTTGTTGATTCCCTGTAAGAAAATGTTTCCCGTTCTAAAGACTGATCTAATGATATCGATCCAATATCTCCCTTATACTGCACCTCTATTTGCCCGCCCAGTTTATCATAATTGTTGCTGTTGCGGATATAATAAAAAAGGTTACTACTCCATGGTTCCGGGATTCTTGTATTATCATAGGTTGTATTCTCAGAAAAATCATGAAAACGCATTACCAAGTGAACATTACTTTTCTGATACTGTAAAACCACAAAATGCCTGATAAGATCACCTGTTAAACGACTGTTATAATAGAGATCCGGATTACTGGTAGGACCCGGAAGTTTCTTGAAGAAATTCTGATATAGATAGCGATAGCTAAAATTAAAAGAACCAACTGCTCGCGACAAAGAGACATTAACGTCAGAGATTCTCTTGTCATTGTTCTCCCTGGTCCTCAGGGAATCAGGATTTTCCCAAAAATCCTTTGCCTCATATTGAAAATCATTCCGAGCATAACTATGAGCAAGATAAAGCCACAATTTCCATAATTTCCAGTCAATATCAACACTACCGCGAATCTTATTGAGATCAAATGAACCAAAAGTATAACCAAGATTATATCGGAAATTATTACTTTTTACAGATCCCTTTTTGCTGATTAGATTTACCTGTGCTGCCATTCCCTCCACATCTCCATTTTGCATTGTACTGATTTCAATCTGTTCTAATGATTCAAGGGGAATTGTAGATAAATCAACAGCTTCTCCACTTTTGTTAAGAACCACACCATCCAACAGAATCAATGTGTGTTTTGGATCAAATCCCGGTAACGAAACTGTTTTCGAATCACCTTCCAGGTTGGATCCCTTTACAATGAGCGAGGAATTATCATCAATCAAAGATGCTAAATCACCCTGTATCTCATTTTCCTCTATCTGAATTATCTTTTTCTCAACAGTCTCAATTATCGATGGCTGCGAGCGCTTCTCTCGTCTAACAATTGTACCAAGTAACAGATACTCTCGGTGCATTATAACAATCCGACCTACGGATGTTGCATCCGTCTCAAAATCACTGTATCCGATTTTATGGAACCGTATTTTGTCCTGATCATTGCATTCTGAAATTGAGAAATTACCAGCCTTATCTGTGATGTCAACCTCTCCGTTGCAGGTAACAACAACATCTGCAATAGCCTTTGAATGCTTATCAACAACTTTTCCAGAAATTGATTTAGCCGCCAGGTATTGCAGGCTTGTCAGAATTATTAAAAAAATAACTATTCGTTTCATTGTCTTCCTGGATATAGGACATAGGGATTACCCGTTGTTGGATTATTCATAATGGGAGTTTCAACGCCATAAACCTCTTTCAGATTTCTAGCTGTTATCACATTAGAAGGTTCACCATCAGCAAAAACTTTTCCATCATTGAGAAGTATTATTCTATCACAGTATTCCGCTGCCAGATTCAAATTGTGAGAAACTAAAATAAGAGTTTTACCTCTGCTTTGATTAATAACCTGCAGCAACTCCATAATCTCGATCTGATGATTTATATCAAGATGAGAAAAAGATTCATCCATTAAGATATATTTTGTATCCTGAGCTAAAGCTCTCGCAATTGATACCCTCTGCTTCTCTCCTCCACTTAACTGTGAATAAAATTTATCTTCATAATGTTTGAGATCTAACTCCGATAAGAGATGATCAACAAATAAATGATCCTCTTTGCGATACGTCTGCCAGAAATCAAGATAGGGATATCGTCCCATCATGACCAGATCAAAGACCTTATAATCAAATTGCATCTGTACTTCCTGAGGTATCAGAGCAACTTCTCTGGCCAGCTCAATACCACGGAAAAGTTTCAGATCCCGTCCCTCTATCTCTATTGAACCATGCTGTAATGGTAGAAAACCACATAGTGCTTTCAGCAGTGTTGATTTTCCTGTTCCATTAGGACCAATAACGGCAGATATCTCGCTATTATTGAACGTTAAAGTCACTCCATCCAAGACAGGATCACCGCCATAACCAACAGAAATATTATTAATTTTCATTTTTCACCTTTTTCTTCAAAAATTTACTTGCCAATTCATACTAATCTACTATGTTATCTCCGATTGGAGGGATAAATGCATATTTCAACTAAGACAGGATACGCTCTAAGAGCGCTTGCAGAGCTTGCTATCAGCTCTGTAGATGGTCCCGTTTCCATTGCTGAAATCAGTCGAAAACAAAATCTCCCCCGTAAATATATTGAGCAGTTATTTCGCAAATTAACGCAGAATGATTTGATTATCAGCAAGCATGGAGCTCAGGGTGGATATATGCTAAATAAGGCTATAAATGAAATATCATTAAAAGATATCATGCAGGCTGTAGATGATGAGTTCAGTAACTCATTCTGCTATGGAAATCACGCTCACTCAGAGTATTGTACAGGATTTCCCTGCAAATTCTATGATTTCTGGGATGATGTAAAAAATAATATAAACAATTATCTTGATTCGATAAAACTGGATCAGGTTATTGCTAAGATATAGGAGAACAACATGGAACAGATCTATTTTGACAATTGTTTAACATCAAAACCTGCTCCGGAAGTAATTGATGTTATGCTACCATACTTAAAAGAGAGATTTCATTTCCCCAAGAACTTTGTAATGGGGGGATCAGAGATTTCACAGGAGATTCAATTATATAAGAAAAACATAGCAGATTCAATGGGAGCGAAGGATACGGAAATATTCCTGACCACTGGAGGTACATCTGCCAATAATATAGCAATTAAGGGGTTTCTATCTGCAAATGCTGTAAATGGAACCCACATTATTGTTTCGGTTATTGATTACCCGGATCTTCTAGCAAATGCCGCTTTTTTCGAAAAAAGTGGATTCACTGTAACCTATCTTCAAAGCGACAGCGATGGTTTTATTGATCTGGAAGAGTTGAAATCGGCTATCAGATCTGATACCATATTATTTATGACAACCTTAGCTAATCACACCGTTGGAGCTATCCAACCAATAAAAGAGATTAGGAATATTCTTGATAGCGCAGATCACCATATTACTATGATGGTTGATGCTTGTGAAGCCTATGGTCGAATGGAAATTGATGTTAACGATCTGGGTATTGACATGATGTCTGTAAGTGGTCATAAAATCCATGGACCCCAGGGAATTGGAGCCTTATATGTTCGTAAAGGAATTAAGATAGCACAATTCAAGCATGGAATTTCACGCATAGACCCACAGGAAACCGGTGGATTCAGTATAGCATCAATT